>JAYUSV010000550.1:0-3159 GCA_043755495.1 Synechococcales cyanobacterium | reverse complement strand
ACCGGTGCCGCCGTCGTAAAGCTGTTTGGTGAACTGTTGAGCCAAGATTTTGATTATTCCCTGAATTATGTTGTTGACCGTGGTTTTCCAGATTTCATCAAAACTTTTTGTACCGGAAATCAGCTCAGACAAAAATTTATTGGTTTCGCCTTCACCCAGCTTTTTAAGGGCTAAATGGGCGGTGCTGATACTGCCGTTTAGTTCGTCAAATTGAGCCTTGATATTGCCCAAGTTGATATTGCGGATACTCTCGATCGCCTCATTAGTCTTGTCTACTTCCGCTTGGGGAATGTCAGTGCCACCTGCTCTGGCTCTGGCCACATTTACGCTGAAATCTCCTTTCTGCTTTTGGTATCTCAGCTCTTCATTACCGATTGCGGCTGCCCTGCCCGGTACGGATGCTTCGCTGAACCTGCCTTGGTTGATCAAACCTTTAGACTGCTCCTCAGCCAAAGTAAGCCTGGGTTTATATAGTAGTGAAACATTCTCAGAATCATTGCGGTAGTTCACCGCTTCTGCCACAGCACCTTTTAATAGAGCCTGTCCAGCAAGCACTTTTTGCGCCTCGACTCTGTTTTCTTCGGCTTTAAGAATTAATCCTTCTTGCTCTGTAATTAACTTATTTAGTTCAGGGTTAACCACTCCGGCACCGGCGAGAGTGTCCTGACGTTTTTTCAGAGTATTCAGGGTACTTTGTAATTGATCCTTGGTCTTTTCGACTTTGGCATTTAACTCAACTTGATCGATCTCAAACTGTAATTTAACTTTAACGGTTTCGTCGGAAGTATTGGCTAACTGTGTTTTTAGGGAATCGACTTCTAACTTTTTGGTTTCCTGGTCTGCCTCCACGCGGGACTTTTTGTTTTGGGCATTGACTGTTTCTTGAAAATTACCAGCCAGGGTAGTTTTCTGCTTTTCGTAATTAACCTCCGCAGTTTGGCGGCGATCGACTAGTCCGGATCTCTCACGCTCAAAGTTAATGTTCTCTAACTTAGGGTCACTGATACCCAACCGCCGATTCTCATCACGACGGTTACGGCTAACTCCCAAATCTTCCAAACGATCGTTCGTTCGGTTGACTTCCTTGGTTTTTGTGGCTTCTGCCCTTACCCTGGCCAGCTCGGTATTAATTGCGGCTACCGAAACCCCATCGGCAGTTCCAACTTTTTCGGAGTTTAGTTGCGTGGTTCGTTGAGTTAGCCCACTGTTTAGTTCTTGATCTCTTTGCGATCGATTGTCCTTGATTCTTTGATCCTCAGTTTTTCGTCTGGCCAGCACATCAGCCTGAGCTTTTTGTACTTGGAGTATTTGCAGTTCTGAAGCGCGTAACTTCTCGTTTTCAGCTATTAATTTCTGAATATTATCGATCTGTTGCTGATAGAAATCGTCTTGGGAGTAGTCGCCGAGTGAGATGGCTTGGTTGCGATCGAAGGTGAATTTTTCAATGTCACCTGTGAGCTGAACTCGTTTGTTGTCGTACTTATTGTTGATATCTTGGCGATCGGCCTGAAATTGCAGATCGCGCTTTTCCCCACTGTCACTGGTGCTTAGCTCGGCTTTTTTATAGGCATCTCCGGCTAATTGCTGACTTCCTAGATTTAATTGCTGCTGATTACGTTGATTGATTTCCCTTTGTCTCTGAACTTGCTTTTCCGTAGCAATCCTGGCTTTTTCAGCTTCTGCCCTGGCTCTCTCCTGTTGCTGCATCAAATTTTTAATCAGGGGATCTTGGGTTGGATCGTTACGGCCAGAAAGCGCTTCAAAAATATCTCCAGCAAAGCCGCCAGCACTGGTGCTGGGTATATTTTGCTGGCTTCTGGGTATTACAGTGGGTGACGTTATTGGCACCGGCGCTATGTTAATTGGTATTGATTCTCTCTTTTTGACCGTAGGCAATGGAGCTAGTTCTGGTGTGACCTGCCTGATTTCTGTTGGCAGTTTAATAGGGGCGAAGGGATTTTCCCTTCTGGTGATTAAGCCCTTGGTGATTCCTTCTCCAATATCTGCACCGGCTTTCTCGCCGATCGACTTACTTCCTGGTAACTGCCAATTTCTCAACCCACTCTCACTGGTGTTGGAGAACTTGGCCACCATTTCCCGCCCAGCGAGTTCACCGCCTTTTTGGCCTGCCTGATCGAGCTGCTGCAAGAACTTGGCATCATCGGCCACCAGCATGATTCTGACTTTGTTTTCCATGATATTGATATGATATAAGGGTTGACGATTACAGCAAGCGGTTATGACCTTTATCTTGAAACGTGGAAAAAAATATAGACAGATAAGGCTACCGATCGAACTCAGAAATATTCTAAATCAATTGGCAGAATCTCAAGGCCGCAAGGTTTATTCAACTTTTAATTTATTGCTCAATGAATTCTACCTCCCTGATTTAGTTCTAGGTGGTTTGACTGAACAGAAAGTTCAACAGCTTTCAGAGTATCTGATTTCTTACAATGGAGAGCTGACGGCTATATCGATTGAGCTATCTACCTACGAGCTACTGGAGCAGTGTGCGGCAATTATGCGGTCTGACTTTTCGCATCATAGAGGAACTACTGTTCGCAGTGTTCGATCGAGTAACTTAGCTTGGGCACTGATTATGCAAAAATGTTCAGATAATGAAGCTATTCAAAAGTTATTAACTATTGCAAAAGATTCATAATTGCTTATATAATATAATTGTTGGTATTAATTAAAAACTAGTACTGCATGGCAAAGGCGATCGCCTGTCCTCGAAAAACGAACGATCGCCACTGCTGATCCACCTATCAAAATGGAATCAACACCATTATGGCTTATCTTATCTCCAAGGATGTGGGTTATCTCTTCCCGCACCTAAAACCCACCTGGGACGCACCGACGATCGAGGCCAGCACTTTTGATCATATCCATCGTCCTGGGCTGCCTGCATTGTCCATTAATGGCCGTGTCAATTACCAAAATGGCAACGTTGCCTTAATTTGTACCAACCTTATTGCTCCACAGCGATCGCCAGAAATCTTTTTGCTTACAGAAGACGATGTTTTGATTGCTCAGCCTCAGCTTGATTACGGGGATGTGGTAACTAAACTTGGTACTTTCCAGCGTTTTGACACGCCGCTCTGGGGTGGTGTTGAACTAAAAGCCTGTTGCTTGGCTACTGAGTTGCACAAGGTTTGG
>JAYUSV010000549.1:0-9572 GCA_043755495.1 Synechococcales cyanobacterium | reverse complement strand
TTGCTGTAATCTCATTGGTTTTAGAATCCACTTCGTAAGGTTCTAGAATCAATTCTCGCTCAACAATATAGGCCCTAACTAGCATGATAGCTGGATGTTAATCCACTTTCGGGTCACTACTGATTGCCTCATAAGAACCACGAAGTACTTTGCCATCCATTGCAATCGTCTCTCTCGATAATGGTTTAATACCAAAGAAACAGGGCGAACATAGACAACTTCCTAGAAACCAGATCTGGATCGTAGCATTAGGTCTGCGATTAGGCGAAAGCTAATCGGCCTGCAACAGCACAACAGCATGAGCACAAATCCCTTTTTCTTTGCCTACTGGCCCTAGCTGTTCATTAGTTGTAGCTTTGATTCCTACCTGATCGGGCTGTAATTTTAAAACTTCAGCTAGTCGATCGCGCATTGCTCCAATATGTGGCTTTAACTTCGGGCGCTCAGCTACCACCACCGAGTCGATATTTACGATGTGCCAATTTCGCTCTTTCAACAGCTCATGCACTTGCTCTAGCAGCTTCAAACTATCTGCTCCTGCCCACTGTGGGTCAGTAGGCGGAAAATAATGGCCGATGTCTCCGAGGCTGAGTGCTCCCAACATCGCATCCATAATGGCATGGGTCAACACATCGGCATCGCTGTGACCCAATAAACCCAGCTCATGCTCAATTTTTACACCGCCAAGAATTAAGGGTCGATCGGGCACTAACCGATGGATATCGTAGCCGTTGCCAATTCTAATTTGCATATTTCTCTAACTTGCCCGCTGGGCGTTACGTTCCAACATTTTAGCCAGTTCTAGGTCATCTACACAGCGCCGCTCTGAGCAATAGGTGGTGATGTAGACCCCGTTAGTACTGCGCACATTGCTGACTCGCACCCGAAAATTATGATTGATAAACCAACAGCGCTCTTGTCCCTGATTGTTTTCATAGTCGGTATCGATGGTCAAAATGCCATCTTGGCCAAACCAATAGCGGCTGATGACCGGAATCTTTTCTACATAGCCCTGGTTGCGTAACAGCTTGCCCGATCGACCGCTAGCATCACTAGGAATATCGACCAAAATTGCCGCTTTGTCATCGCTAGGAGCGCTGGTATCTTGATTGTCTTGCCAAAAAAAGCTGCCGCCGCTACTGGCGAGGCTTGGTGCGATGCCGTGCTGTTCGCAGACACTCAGTACCCGAGGATCGGTGGGGGTGAGCACTTCGATCGAGATATTTGACTCCCCCGACTGATCTTGAGCCGCCGCATCGAAATGATGCACCGTGCGCTGGGTATACCAAGTGCCAGCGCTTTTTTGGAAAAACTCTCCCATGGTGTGAGGAACATTGATCGCTGGCAGAGAAGAAGCAGAAATAGAGCTAACCATAATGACTTGCGTAATCGTCAACATCCTCATGGTACGGTGATTTTTGGTCGAATTATTTTTCCTGAACTTTTATGGATACCTCTGCCCTACTTGCCGATCTGCGGATGGGTAATTTTAAACAGTACGATCTGCATAGCCAGAACCTTCGCAGCAGCGATTTATCCCAGGCCAAACTAGGGGGATTGAGCGGGATTTGCGTGGATTTAGGTGATGCCAATTTGGCTGGAATAGATTTGAGTAATGCCGATCTACGGGGGGCAAACTTAGCTGGAGCCGACTTAGCTGAAGCTGACTTGAGCGGGGCTTGTTTATATCGGGTAGATTTGACCGGGACGAAGTTAGCTGGGGTAAATTTGACTGATACCAAGCTACAAACGGCTCGTTATGATGCCACGACTGTTTGGCCAGAAGGGTTTAACTATCGATCGAGTGGAGCGATCGGCCCGGCAGCAAATCTTAATGGGGCAGTCTTAAACACTTCTAGCTTTCGAGATGTGGATCTATCGGGTGCCAGTTTACTGGGAGCTTATTTAGGTGGAGCCGACTTGACCGGGGCAAACTTACAGAATGCGCGACTGAGTCAGGCCGATTTGCGCAAAGCTTTATTTACCGGTGCCTCTTTGCGAGGTGCCAGGTTAAATGGTGCCAACGTGGCCGGAGTAGATTTTCGGGCAGTGGATTTTACGGGGGTGGAGTTTGATAGTTTAGAGTCGATCGGTGGGGCAGATTTTTCCGGTTCGATCGGCCTCACTGACTCTCAGCGCCAATACTTACTCAGCCGTAGCGATGCTGAACTAGATACTTGGAACTCTTTTACTCGTAAAACGACCCGTCAAAGCTTGACCTGAATTTTGGGTAAAGTAACAAATAGAAATTGTAAGAAAGGTGTCTATACATACCCAAAACATTAGTTTAGATGTTTACAATGGTGATTGAGTCGTTCATTCTTGGTGCATTGTAGATTGATTCATTTACATCCTTACAGTAAAGCTTCCTCCTCTGATAGTCCTTCACCAGAGCCAAACCCTTTCCAAAAGAAGATTAGGGCTTTAGAGCAAGATATTTTGCGGATGGGAGCACTGGTAGAAAAATCTTGCCGCTTGTCTCATGAAGCGATGTTCGGACGTAATCTCGCAGCTTTAAAAGAGATTAATGCGATCGATCGGGAAGTTGATAAGTTTTATCGGCAGATTGATATGGAAAGTGCCCAGCTAATGGCGATTGCTTCTCCGGCCGCCAAAGATCTGCGCATTTTGAATGCTTTTATTCAAATGGTGCGCGATTTAGAACGGGTTGGCGACTATGCCGAAGATCTGGGTGATCTGGCTGTCAAAATGTTTCCTTACCCTGTGCATGAATGTATGCCAGAGCTAGAAAAGATGTCTACAACTGCCCGCACCATGCTAGCCAAGAGTTTGGTAGCGGTGGCGGAGTTAGATGGTGAAACTTGTGGTTCTTTAGAAGACCTCGATGACAAAGTCGATGCTAGCTATGAGTTGATCTATGAGCGGCTGGCCAGTCAGCATAATTTTCAAGGCAGCTTGGAGCCAGTGATGCTTGTGACTCTGAGTATCCGCTGCATCGAGCGGATGGCTGACCATGCCAATAATGTGGCTCGGCGGGTCAACTACATTGTTACTGGCCAGCACTATTAGCTGGGGGTTTGGTGGCAGCAGGGTTAACTGCTCCGGGTTTGGCTAGAGCTTTTTGGGGAAAGTAAGCTTCCATGACCTTTAGTACCATCGGTGCAGCTACTTTACCACCACCACCGCCTAAGTGTTCACCAAAGGCTAGTACGACAATTTCTGGTTCATTGATCGGGGCGTAAGCTCCAAACCATACATGCACCTCTTTTGGCGGCGCTTCAGCAGTGCCACTCTTACCGGCTGCTGGTGGAATGGTGGGTGAATTCATTGCCGCTCCAGTGCCGCTCTCCACCACTTGGCGCAGGCCGGTGCGGATCAGTTTTAGGTGATCGGGTTTGATATTGAGCGATTGGGGCGCGAACTCTGGAGTATCGTTGGGCTGTAACAATAGATGAGGTTTGACAAGATAGCCGCCGTTGGCTGGTACCGCAAACATCCTGGCCATTTGTAGTGGGGTAACTTGCAAAAATCCTTGACCGATCGACATATTGACTGTATCGCCAATGCTCCAGTCCAGCTTGTAGTTTTTGCGTTTCCATTCGTCATCAGCCACCAAACCTTTGCGTTCTTCTGGTAGTTCAATGCCGGTTCTGCTGCCAAATCCATACCTCCTTGCCCAGTCAATCAATGTAGGGCCACCAATTCCTTGGGCGATTTGATAAAAGAAGGTATCACTGCTCATTTTCAACGCCCCATCAAAGCCCAGTACACCAAAACCAGCGTGATTCCAATCGGCAAAAGTAGTCCCGCCAATCCGCAGTGAGGCGTATGTCTGGAGTTTGGTATTAACGTTGTATTTGCCCGATTCTAGGGCGGCAGTAGTAGTAATGATTTTAAAACCACTGGCCGGAGGAAAAGGCTGCACCGATCGATTGACCAAGGGGTTGTTGACTCCCTGGAGTTTTTTCCAATCTTCGGGTTTAATACGTCCCGAAAATACGTTGGGATTAAAGTTCGGGTAGCTGGCCATCGCCAGAATTTCGCCGTTTTTGGGGTTCATGGCAACAATCGAACCAGTGCGCTTGGCCAAGGCATCTTCGGCGGCTTTTTGCAGTTTTAGATCGATCGTCAGTCGAATATCTTTGCCCGGTTTGGTGACTTTTTGCCCCAAATCTCGCTGCACCCGATTGGCTCCATCTACTTCGAGTTGTCTACCGCCCCACTCACCCCGTAGCTGGTTTTCAAAGGCCGACTCTACACCCATTTTGCCGATCACATCAGTTAACCGATAGCCTTCGACGCGGCGGGTGGCTAATTCTTTGTCGGTAAGTTCGCCAGTATGCCCCAACACATGGGAGGCCAATTCGCCCTGGGGATAGTCCCGGATATTTTCGATATCTACTTCAATACCGTCTTTATCAGTGCTGAATTCTTTGAGAGCAATGATTTTCTCGGAGCTAATATCTCGCGCCAGTCTCACTAGCTCAGGAGTGGTGACTTTGACCTTGCTGACTTTGGCTTGGATTTCTTGCTCTTCTATGCCCAACACTTCCGAAAGACGCTTGCGGCTGCCTGGCCAAGTGGGTTTTTTGATGGCCGCAGGCCAGACAAAAACCGAGTAAGAAAGGCGATTGCTGGCTAAAACCTTGCCATTGCGATCGAGGATATTGCCCCTAGTTGGTCGTTTGGCCGCCACAACTCTGACCCGATTTTTCTCGGCACGCTGGCGATAGGTGGTGCCTTCTAGCACCTGGAGATAAGTTAACCGCAAACCAACGGCCAGTAACCCAAAGGTAATTAATCCCATGAGAATTTTTGACTGCCAGCCCTTGCCCACAGTCAGAGAATCACCGTTAAAGCCAGAGAAATTGGGACGAAAAGGCTGCATGGTTCAGGAAGGCGATAGAAATGCACTTATCTTGATCATAATACCCTGAAGTCTACTGGTAGGAGCTAGGAGGACGTTGGACGGAAGGGCTTATGGTACGATGGAAACGTCACCAGGCCGTGAGTTATGGCTTTGGCACCCAGGCGAAATTTATGATCGATTATTCTGCAAACATACTTCGCGAAGCAGACGAAGAACTAGCGCTCCTTGAGATTGAGGATGACGAACCCACTGAAGACTTCAGTGGAGACTTTGCTGATGTGTGGGTGGATGAGCCAATCGCCCCTAAACCCGACCCTGACAAAATGCTGGCGCTGTTGAATTCGGCGATCCCCAGTGACAGAATTTTGGCGGCCAGAGCTTTTTGTGAGATTCAAGATGCTCGGGCGATCGATCGATTGATCGAACTAATTAATGATCCTTGCCCATTAACTCGGGTGGCCGTGGCTTACGCTTTGGGACGCAATCCCCGGCCAACGGTGGTCCGACCACTGATTCATCAGTTGCAGTCCGATTGGAATGGCTATGTGCGCAAAGGCATTGTCTGGGCGCTGGGTAACTGTCATGATTTACAAATTTTACTGCCTTTAATTCATGCCCTGAAGACCGATATTCCAGCCGTGCGTCTATGGGCAGCAAGTTCCTTGGCGCAGGTAGGTGATTTGGGATATGAGGTGGTGCTAGCAGCGATTCCACCCCTAATTGAGGCGATGCTGGGGGATGAGATTGCGGCGGTGCGCAGTAACTGCGCTTGGTCGATCGGGCGGCTATGTTTGGAGTTGCCTGCTAATGTGGTGTACGCAACAGCAGTGGATGCCCTGATTGAGGTGGTAGCAGAAGATGTGGAATTGGGTGTGCGAGCAGATGCTAAGGCCGCACTCTTAAAGCTGGGCGATCCTAGAGGAATACAGGCGATCGAGACTCTGGAAGCAGATTGATAGATTGGCTAGCAACCATCATTCGCCAATTAGGAATTTTTGGACAAATAAGACTGTGGCGTAAAACTGGTAATCTACATTCCGCTTCTTACTAAAGCCATGGCCTTCATCTTTAGCCATGAGATACCATACCGGAATGTTGTTTTGGCGAACAGATTGGACGATCTGTTGAGCCTCATTTAGCGGCACCCTGGGGTCATTTTGGCCATGAATCACAAACAGTGGCACCTTGATTTTTGAGGCGTTAGTGGTTGGCGAGATTTTCTGTAAGAATTCTCGCATTTTAGGCTCGCGCTCATCGCCGTATTCTACCCGCCGCAGATCGCGCCGGTAGCTTTCAGTGCGTTCCAAAAAGCTGACAAAATTAGAAATGCCCACAATGTCGATTGCTGCCTTTATTCGATCGCTATATTTAGTGGCCACAGCCAGAGACATATAGCCTCCATAACTGCCCCCAGCCACCATTACTCTCTTTGGATCTAAGTCTGGCTGTGAGGGAATCCAATCTAACAAAGCACCAATATCTTTTACCGAGTCTTCGCGCTTAAAGCCATTATCTGCCGCCAAAAAAGTCTTGCCTTGCCCACTGGAACCACGCACGTTAGGCAATATGATGGCCACCCCCAACTCATTGAGGTAATAGTTCATCCTGCCCAAAAAAGAGGGACGAGACTGGGCTTCAGGGCCACCATGAATATCAATAATTACCGGGCGTTTGCCCTGAAACTTGCGGGCAGGCTTGTATAAAAAGCCGGAAATTTGCTGACCATCAAAGCTTTTCCAGCTCACTAACTCCGCCGCCGCAAAACCAGCAGCATTCAAACCACCGGTTTCACTTGCTGTCCAGCGATCGAGCTTATTGGTTGAAATATTGACAGAATAAACATCGGCAGTAGACTTTGCTGAGGCCAAAGTGAAACCTAGATCTCGACTATTGCGATGCCAATTAATACCACCCACTAGACCCACCGGCAGTTTAGGCAACTTGATTAGCTGCTGAGTTGTAGTGTTGAGTACCCGTAGGACAGCAACTCCTTTTTCGTTGGCGACAAAGGCCAAATATTTACCGTCTTCACTGAGATCCCATTCTTCGATATCGCCAGGGATAGTCGTCGTTAAGTAGCGATATTTTTGGGTGGCCAAGTCTAGATAGGCCAAGCGGTGAAACTCCGACTGTCGATCGGTGATCACATAAATGCCCCGGCCATCTTTGCTGAAAAAAGCCCCATCATAAGAAACTTTTTGAGCCGCTGGGGTCAGGCGCGTTTTCACCCCCGCAGCGAGATCCAGTAACCACAAGTAGCTTTCATTGACCGAAATTGATTCCTGTAGAATCACCTGCCGCCCGTCTTTTGACCAATCAACAGCACCCCAACCACCACCACTGTTGGTAACTACCAGTCGATCGGTCTGGGGATTTTTAGGATCAATAGTGTAAAGATCGCGGTCTTGGCCATTACGGCGGGTGGAACCGTATAGCATTCGATCGCCTTTAACTGACCAAATTCCGCGACCATTCTGAGATTTGCCATCGGTCAACAGAGTGATATTACCGGTCGCTAAGTCATAGCGGTAGTTCTGAGCAAACTCATTGCCGCCCACATCTTTACTAAAAACAAAATAGTCGCCAGTAGTGGGCTGAAAAGAGGCTCCACTGACGCGCTCGTTGGCAAAAGTTAGCTGCTGCCGCGCTCCCATCGGGAACTTGACCCGATGCACCTGCGCCACGTCGCCAAAGCGAGTGGAAATTAGCATTTCTTTTTTGGTGGGATGCCAGCTAGAGAGGGAAGCCGATCGAAACTGGGTGTAGCGTGCGACAGTATTTGCCAATTCGGTGGGAATTGGCGGAATTCCTTCTATTACCAAGTTTTCGTTGGGGACAATATTTTCGTTAGTACCTTTAGTAATTGACTGGGCATAGATTGCTGGAGCTAAACCCAGATTTATTCCAAACCATACTGCTAGGCTCAAAGGTAGTAAACGCATAAATTTCTGAACTGTGATTAAGCCGGAGAGAGCATAGGGATTTGAGCTGGCATCACTTTTTGCATTTGGCGCATCAACGTAGCCATTTCCAACGCATTCATGGCATAGCCCCAACCCAAGTTGCTCTTAATGCCAGCCCGCTCTAAAGCCTGCGCCATAGTATCTACAGTCAACACGCCAAAAATCACTGGCACACCGCTCTGAAAAGAAGCTGCGGCTACACCTTTAGAAACTTCTGACGAGACATAATCGAAATGTGGCGTATCGCCTTTAATTACGGCTCCCAGACAAATAATCGCATCGTAGCGTTGAGAAAAAGCCAGGTGTTTTGCTGCTAACGGAATCTCATAGCAGCCCGGTACCCACACATAATCGACCTGCTGACTATCGGGTTCTATATCTACCCCATGGCGCTTGAGACAGTCTTGGCATGCGGCCAACAGCTTTAGCGTTACTAAATCATTAAATCTGCCCACCACGATTGCAAATCGTAAAGACATGTCTGGGGTAAAGTTTCCCTCGAAAGTAGCCATGCAAGATCCCAAATAGGTTTAATGAAAAATTTGGGATGGCTGAGAAAACTCTTGACCATCCCGCGTGATAACAGCAATGAAACGATTAAACTACTAAGAAGTTCAGCACACCAACCACTACTACTAACAATCCCCAGGCACCAGAGCCTAAAAACAACAGATTTTTAGACCGATCCCAGTTCTGAGGTGCAGCATAGGCTACGGGTACACCTACAATCATAACGAATGACAGTAGTACCAAAGCAAACAAGGCTAGATCGAATACAAAAATCATTATTATTCTCCTGGAATATCAATAAAATAGATTAGGTAATAAATTTAAACAGACTTACAAAAATTTACCATCTCTGCACACTCTTAGCATCTCCGAGGCATCAGATTGTTAGAAAACACCACAAAAGTCTCACTCGATCGGCTAGATCTCGCTTTACCCCCGGCTTTACGATCGGTATGGCGCAGCGCTGCCCAATGTGCGGTCGATCAAGGCTGGGATTTATACTTAGTCGGCGGTGCCGTCCGGGATTTGTTACGGCATGACTTCAATGATTTGGCTCTCACTTTGCCAGACTTAGATCTGGTAGTGGGCGGTGAAACAGAGACTCCCACTGCTGCCGGAATTCAGTTAGCTACCGATTTGCAGGCGATCTATCCCCCAGCAAAACTCACCAGTCACTCCAATTTTCAGACAGCAGCGTTGACCTGGCCGCAAATGATCGATAAAGAGTGGTCTGGCATCTCCGTAGATATTGCCACTGCTCGGATCGAAACTTACGAGTATCCTGGTGCCCATCCCACGGTGACTGCGGGTTCAATTTATCAAGATCTACAAAGGCGCGATTTCACTGTCAACGCTATGGCTTTAAGGCTGACTGGTGACAGAGCGGGCGAAATTACCGATTTCTTTGGCGGTCAGCAAGATTTGACTCAGAAATGTTTGCGGGTGTTACACGATCGCAGTTTTCAAGACGACCCAACTCGAATTTTTCGGGGGGTGCGATTTTTGACGAGACTTGGCTTCACTTGGGCAGCAGAAACAGAGATCCAGTGGCAGAATACGTTAAACAGCGGCATTTTTGCGACCGCTTTAAAGTCACAGACTAGAGTACCTTCCTTAGAAGATCGACTCCGATCTGAGCTGAAGTACCTAGGTAACAGTCCCCAGTGGCTAGATGGCATCAAAGCATTGGGCGAGTTGCAAGCTTGGCAATGTATTCATCCCCAGCTTCAAGTTACCGAGACTACTTGGCTGAGTTTGCATTTACTGGA
>JAYUSV010000548.1:0-9575 GCA_043755495.1 Synechococcales cyanobacterium | reverse complement strand
TCATTCTTGTTTTAGAGACAACTGTTAATAATCAAACTACTATTTCTCTGGATTTTATCTTTAATATATGTGCCGTTTCATAAACTAAATAAATTCTGAAAGCATTGTCAACAAACAAGTATTTATATGAATTATAGTGAGACTACTTCCTATGAATCCTTAACTCAAGACTTAAGTTTAAGTGATTTATACTGTTGAAAATAAAATGTGATTTAGGTGCAAAAGTCATGAATATCAAAGATCGTCTATTCTACTTTGGTTTGGATAGCTCACTATTTATAGATTTCTCTGTATGGGTTCTTTTAGTAGATGGTTTAAATGTTTCTCCGTTTTCTCATCATGAAAATAGTGAAAGAATTCTCCAGGATTTAGGCATGAATAGTGAATCGTGGATTTCTTGGTTTCATAGGATTGTGGATTTCAGTAACCCCTGTTTATTTTGGGAAAATGATGAATTTAATCCTTTACTTACTCACAGAGATGATTCAAGAAGAAAAATGTATGAAGCTCAAATGTTAGACCAAAATAAAAGATATTTGTCCTGGCAATTAAATCAATTTGAAATTGCATTCAAAAAAATAGACAATGTCAGTTTGTTACGTGCTACACCAGATTTGATTTGGAATGGAAATCAATTAGTCAAAAATAGGCTGAGCGAACTTTGGGAGAGCTATATCATCAATCCTATGATTGAAAACATTAAAAATGATGTTGACTATGAGATAATTAAAAATGTATCCAAGATAATGATAAATGATTTTTCTTTAGATGTTCTACAATTATTTTTAGTTAGCTATCCTAAAACCGTTCACTTGGCCGTAAGTCCTTCGAGTATTGTAATTGGTGTTAATAATTCTACTACCACTGACAAGATTTTGTTGCACCTTGAAGAAGGTATTAAACAGTTGAGTAGTTAATCAATAGCCAACATTTTCCATCTGATTCGCGGGAAGATGCTTGGCGTAGAGGGTGAAGTACCCGCTGCTGCTAGCAAGGATGCAGATGCAGGTCGATTTCATCGATCATCACAATCCCTGGACTGTTGAGTGGAGAATCCAATCCGCTTAAGCCATTCAAGCAGACGCAGCGAAAAGCCAAGTCAGCGATCAGCGAGATCATCGCCCTTGTGCCATCACTAAGCAAACTGGCGGGCAAGATTTCTTGTTTTTCTTTCTGCATGACTAGCCCTTCATAACCGAAGTTGCAGTGAAATTTTTGCCATCCCTCGCTGCATAACGCTTGGTTCACTGCCTCCTGAATCATTTGCAGTAATTGACCTAGGTTATTTTGAGGCATCTGTAGTCGTGCTAAGGTAGCCTTTGCTATCCATGGTTGTACCTGAGCAAAACTTGACGCTGATGACAGGCAGTCTTCGTAGCCCAGCGACCGACTTCACCCACAGCCAAAGTGATTGGGCGATCACTTATCAAAACCCTAAAGTAACAACTTAAAAAAACTTGCCAGGATTGAAAATAGATTCTCGATCGAACTGATCTCTTAGCTTTTTCATCACGGCCACCGCTGACCCTTGATAGCCCCAGACTTCCATTTGTTGCTTGGTCTGATTGGGAGCCGTTAGCACCGACAGATATCCGGCAGCAGCTTCGCACTGCTGCCTTAGTGCCAGTAGCTCGGTGGATCTGGTGTTAGCCGTCAGACCAATCAGGCCAATGCCACTACCCACATGAATTAGACCCAAGCGCGCCGCATCTACCGTGCTAAAAGTTGTCAAAAAATCCACCATCGCCGTAGGTCGGAGACCAATCTTGGCAGTCACCGGGCAATCCATAATCGGAGATCGCAGACCTTGCCAAATTTGCGACTCCTTATCTCCTACCAATAGCTCAGCCTCTAATCCTAACTCTCGTGCAGTTTGGATCAATTGATCACTCTGGACAGTGATGCTCTCAGGAATCGTTTGAAACCGGGCTAATAAGCCCATTCGATCGCCCAGCAGCGACTTAGCCGCCAAACTTGCTGTCAGCAAATCCAAAGAAGTCGGAGTCAAACTCATTGCCCCCAGCTTGGCCACCAACTGCGCCAAAGCTTCGGCATTTCCAGTAATCCACACCGAACCGGAAGCGGGTGGCAGCGGATACACTCGCAAACTCACCTGCTGAATAATACCCAGCGTGCCATAGGCTCCGGTAAATAACTTCATCATGTCGTAACCCGCCACATTTTTTACCACTCGGCCACCGGCCTTGGCCACTTCACCATCTGGACGAACCCAGCTCAAGCCCAATAATAAATCTCGCACGCCTCCATAGCGCTGGCGTAAAGAACCAGTATCGGCAGTAGCAATAATGCCACCGATCGAAGCTTGATCTGGGAATAATGGATCCAAAGGTAAAAATTGATTCGCGGTAGCCAATTGGGCTTGCAGCTTATCAAAACTTATTCCGGCTTCCACAGTAACCGTGAGATCGCCCACGGCATGGTCGATTAATCGATCGAGCTGAGTCGTGCGCACCACTAAATCGGGCTGCTGGACTAAGCCACCCCAGGCTAGTTTGCTGCCACTCCCGGCAATTAACAATTTTTTGCCCGATCGGACTAAATCTGGAATTTCGGCCAAGGTGGGAGTGACCATCACGAGGTCAGAGCTATTAGCTGCTAAGGCACATAAGCCTTGCCAAGTAGAGTCTAAAGGTTCAATGGAAATAGGCATAGCGGAGACTGCATATAAAGACCGGGTCGTTGCAAATGGTCGCAATGATTTAATATTATCTTTATTATGCTTAAGCAATAAAGCTGAATTTTGTTAACCAGCACCAGCCAATTATATTAAACCGCTGACTCCCACTCACTTATTTCAGCAAACACCTATGGCCAGCGACTACGGAATTACCTGGATTCAACCAGCGATCGACAGCGAGCAGCTTCTCAATCAGCTCGTTGGTCAGATTCGTGATGCGAGACAAGTTTCTGAACTGCTGACCGGGGTGGTGGAACCAATGCGTCGGTTACTGGATGTCGATCGCACCAACTTTTATCAGCTTGATAACAATAACCAATGGGAAGTAATTGCTGAAGCAATTCGGGACGATCGACTGCCCGCCCTCAGTGCTGGTGGCCTACCATCTTTTCATATTCCTCCCGAGCAACGAGAGTTATTGCGTCAGCAGCAGTGGCTGGTGGTAGATACCCAATCGGGCAAAACCGCTTTCTATCATCAGCCCGCCATTACCCGCGAATATCTGCACCATCAGCCCAACCATCCCAGCTACGAAGCAGAGTTCAAAGCCATGGGGGTGGTGAGCTGCTTGCTAGTGCCGATCGTGCAACAAAATCATTTGTGGGGAGTCTTGGCCTGCCACCATCGACAATCGAAGCGTTTCAGTCATCGCCAGCTCCAAACCATTCAAATTTTAATCGACCAAATCTCGATCGGCATTGCTCAGGCTCAGCTAGTCGCCCGTGCCAGTTTACAAAACAATCAAGATAATCTGATCCAAAGCATTAGTAAGCTTTTAGTAGACTTAGATCCGAGTAATACCGAAAGTCTTTTGGTTGAATTAGTCAACTCTTTCCAGGCCGATGGAGCCAGAATTTATACGATTCCCGCAGTCTGCGGTGAAATGCTACCGGTTTGTACTTATGGCCAACAGCCGAGTACTTCGATCGATATTGAGCAAAATTCCCTCTGGCAGAAGGTGCTATACGAGCGCCAACCCGGAGAAGAACAGCACCGAGCCACGGTACATGCTGTATCAGACGTATACCAGCAGTCTAGTCTAGAGTCGCTATATTTTGCTCTGAATCAGGCCAAAATTCGATCAATGCTGCTGATTCCTTTGGCCTACAATCATCAGTGTATTGGTTGCCTGACGCTGTTTCGTCAAGAAAACACCAGTTATCAGTGGACAGATGCCGAAATTCAAACCGCCCAAGCTCTGACGATTCACCTCTATACGGCGGTGATGCAGCAGCGGGTGGAAAATATGTTTCGCCATCAGTCCTATTACGATGCCCTGACTTCTTTGCCCAATCGCTGGCTATTTCAACAGCGGTTGACCCTGGCATTAGCTAAAGGCGAAGAACAGGGCACCTCGTTGGCAGTTATTTTCTTTGATCTCGATCGATTTAAAACCATTAACGATAGCCTTGGCCACAGCATCGGCGATCAGCTCATTCAAATGGTAGCCACCCGATTTCAGCGCACCATGCGACCGGGTGATATTTTGGCTCGTTGGGGTGGTGATGAATTTACCTTTTTGATTACTTCTTGCTCCCAACCCGAAGAACTAGCAATGGTTTGCGACAACATTTTTCATAGTCTTGCAGCCCCGTTCGAGTTTGCTGAAAACTTCCCTCATCTCCACAGCAATTCTCTATATTTGCAAGGCACTATGGGGCTTGCGGTATCTTCCTACGAAGGCGAAGATAGCGAAATGTTATTGCAACATGCTAATGCTGCTCTTTGCCTAGCTCAACAACAGGGAGTTCGATATGGAGCATATAGCTCGCAAACTTGTTCTCAGGCGATGCAGCGGCTGAAAATTGAGCATATTTTGTATCAGGCGATCGACCTGATTGGCAAAGTAAGTCAAGAGCGATTTTTTATACATTACCAGCCCCAAATTTCGCTAGTTAACCACCAAGTAATTGGTGTCGAAGCCTTGCTTCGCTGTCGTGACTGTGCTGGAAAATTTGTTAGTCCCCTAGATTTTATTCCAGTGGCCGAAGATATTGGCTCCATTGATCAAATCGGTGAATGGGTACTGATCAACGCTTGTAAACAGAATAGGCGCTGGCAAACCGAGGGCTTGGGTTACTTCTCTATTGCCGTTAATTTGTCGGTAAAACAAATTCAACAGTCTGGATTAGTGAAGATCGTCCAGCGAGCACTGACCGAAAGTGGGCTTGCTGCGCAGTATTTAGAACTAGAAATTACGGAAAGTATTGCCATTAGTAATTTGGAGATGACCGTCCAAATATTGCAAGAGTTACGATCGATCGGAGTGAAAATAGCTTTGGATGATTTTGGTACTGGCCATTCTTCTTTGGCAGCTCTCAAATATTTGCCCCTAGACCGACTAAAAATAGATCGCTCTTTTATTAAAGAGCTGACCGCCGATTCGATCGACGCGGGTATTGTGCGGATGATTATCAATCTGGGTCGGGAGTTGAAGCTAGAAGTAATTGCCGAAGGAGTGGAAACTCTCGAACAGTTGCAGTTTTTACAATCAGTCCAGTGCGATGCGGTGCAGGGATACTTTTTTAGCAAGCCTTTACCAGCTAATGAACTTGCTGGTTCGATCGATAACGGCAGATGGGTAAATTGATCTGTCAGAAAAAATGCCCGCAACTGCGATCCGCATCATTCAGAGTATAATCTTGGATGTGAGTGGAAATATCTGATAGCCGTGTGGACGATCGCGTGAGTTTATCAATCGATCGACAGCTATAGAGAGCAAAGCCCCACCCCCAACAATTTTTTTTACTTTTGCTAATTCAACTGCAGGTGGTCTTTGGTATAGACTGCTCGATCATTTTGGGCGAGTTCGGCCCAGACCTCCACAGTATCTATTAGCAGGCGAAGCGAAATTTGTTAGCTCTATATATTTTTTATCCAGCAGTAGGCAGCGCAATGCTTCATGCCTAAGTTTGCTGTAAATTTTTGAGGAAATTTAATGTCAAAGCAAATCATCATCGCAGAGCAGCACCGCATTGGTGCGGTATTTGCCGAAGATCAAATTCAAGAAATAATTGTTTCTACTGGTCAGCATCAGGTCTGTGACATTTACTTGGGTTTGGTAGACAACATCGTTCAGGGCATTGATGCTGCTTTTGTGAATATTGGCGATCCTTCACGCAATGGCTTTATTCATGTCACAGATTTGGGGCCATTGAGATTACGGCGCAGCGCCGGAGCAATTACCGAATTGTTGGTACCACAGCAGAAAGTGCTGGTACAGATCATGAAGGAGCCAACCGGTAACAAAGGACCGCGCTTAACCGGTAACATCAGTCTGCCAGGGCGCTATGTGGTGTTAATGCCTTTCGGCAAAGGTGTAAATCTGTCGCGGCGGGTGCGCAGCGAAGCCGAACGTAACCGGCTACGAGCTTTAGCAGTATTAATCAAGCCAACTAGCATGGGGCTATTAGTCCGCACCGAGGCCGAAGGCAAAAGTGAAGAAGAGATTATTGAAGATTTGGAACGGTTGCAACGCCAGTGGGAAAAAGTAGAGCAAGATGCCGAAACTACCACCCGTGCTCCTGCTCTGCTAAACCGCGATGATGACTTTGTGCAGCGGGTACTACGGGATACCTATACTAGTGACGTGAACCGAGTAGTGGTCGATTCACCCCATGCCGTCAAACGGGTCAAGCAATATTTAGGTGGCGGTGGTCGTCCCCCCGAAGGACTGTTTATTGATCACCATCGAGAACGCCAGTCGATCTTGGAGTATTTCCGGATCAATGCCGGTATTCGTGAAGCCTTAAAACCTAGAGTAGATCTGCCTTCTGGTGGCTATATTATTATTGAACCCACCGAAGCTCTGACAGTAATCGATGTGAACTCCGGTTCCTTTACCCGATCAATCAATTCTCGCGAAACTGTTTTGTGGACAAACTGTGAAGCCGCCACCGAAATCGCCCGCCAATTACGCTTACGTAATCTGGCCGGAGTAATTGTGGTGGATTTCATTGATATGGATTACCGCAAAGACAAGCTGCAAGTACTAGAACACTTCGATCGACAGCTTCGGGCGGACAAAGCCCGTCCCCAGATTTCTCAGCTTTCAGAACTTGGCCTGGTAGAACTGACTCGCAAACGCCAAGGCCAAAATATTTATGAACTATTTGGCCATACCTGTACTCAATGTGGTGGTTTAGGTCATCTGGCTCACCTACCCGGAGAGCAGGGCAATATTTCGCTGAACGTCGATCGATTTGGATCTGCCGATCGCTATAGCCCACCACCGGTAATTGATATTGCTCCACCAGTGATTCAACGCACTTGGGATCATGGCAATGATCCCTTTGAGCAGGCTAGTGAAGAAGAAGAAAACCTCGAATTGCGGGGTGACAAACGGCGGCGGCGACGGGGTGAAAAACCCGAAATCGCTGCGCGAGAAGAGACTCCTCGGGTGGTGCCCCGGTTGGGTACGATTTTGGTGCAAACTCCAGAATCGAACAGTGTCGCTGTTGCCAATAATTTGGCTAACCAGCTCAACAGTGAGGAAGAAGACTCTAGCCTCAAGCCCCAACGGGCTAAACCAATGCGGATGCCGATCGAGCCGCCAGAAAGAATCTCGGTGGAAATGACCAATGAAGAAAAAGAAGTCTATGCCTGGATTGGGGTGTCGCCGTTAATTAAAATCGAACGAGAAATCCGCAACCCGCGCACGGCGATCGTCACAGTGGTCGAACCGGGCAGCTTGCCACCAGAACCACCACCAGCATTATCTAACTCGGCCTCCGAACCAGAGCCGCTTGAAAATGACAACCAAGAAAACGGCTATCAGCCAGAGCCAGAAAATGATTACTCTGTACAGCAACTGTCTCTCGTGCCACTGCCAGTGATAGTGCCCCAGCCAGCCGAGCAAGCCGAAGTCGTCAGCGAAAATAGCGCTGAGGCCAATCGACGCAGACGGCGGCGGTCTTCGGCAATTATCGGCCTAAACGACGATGAGCCGGAGTAAGCTGGCATGAGCTAGTGCCATAGCCCGACCGCGATGACTAACCTGCTTTTTCGTCGCTGCGGGCATTTCGGCAAAAGACAAGCCCACTGCGGGCACATAAAAAATTGGGTCGTAGCCAAAGCCCCCGCTACCAGTGGGAGCTAGCAAAATTTCGCCCTCACAAATTCCCTCAAACTGATCGGCAATTTGGCCATCGGGACGAGCGATCGCTACTGCACAGACAAATCTGGCCCGTCGATCGAGCTTCCCAGCCATTTCAGCCAAAATTCTGGCAATGCGATCGGCATCAGTATTGGCATAACGAGCCGAATAAATACCGGGCGCGCCATTTAAGGCGGCAACTTCTAAGCCAGAGTCATCGGCGATCGACCATTTACCGGTGGCTAAGGCGGTTTGCTGGGCTTTGAGACTGGCGTTGGCTGCAAAGGTTTCACCGGTTTCTTCGATGTCTAGTTCCGGGGGCTTCAGGCTCAATAACCAGCCGGTGTCGGCTAAATAAGTCTGCATTTCTTGGAGCTTGCCAGGATTGCCAGTAGATACGACTAGTTCTTGCATCAGATTTTCAGCGAATAATTGCGAACAATCTTAATGCTCTCATTCCTACCCCTATTTTTTACGGTAAATTTTAATGATCGCTGGAACTTATTTGCTCCAATCACCTTCAAACAAAATATCGGTTGACTTTATTGTTTTTGCTAGTTGTTTTAGTCATGAAACTCCCTCATTTGTTACAAGTTTCTTTGTTGGTTTGTGTAGTATCGGTTGTTGCTGGAACCCAGCGATCGATGGCCGCCACCAGCACAGGAAAAATAGATTCAGCACTTAGTTTTTCGCCAGCCAGAGCTATTCAGGTCTCAGAAATTTTCCTTCAGCAACCAGCCCAGATTGCTCTCTATCAACCAGTCAGTGATGGCGAATTGCGAAAATACGCCATGGCAATTATTGAAATTGAACCGCTCCGTTTAGAAGCACTACAAGCAATTAAAAGCAAAGTGTCTGGTAGTGTGCCTAGCTTGATGTGTCATCAGCCTGGTAATTTAGATGGCTTGCCCGCTGATGCCAGGCGGATTTTTGTGAAACACTGCGATCGAGCTAGCAATATTGCTGCTAAAAATGGCTTGTCGATGGATAGTTTCAACCGTATTACAGAGGCAGTTTCGGCTGATGCTGGACTGCGCAGCAAGCTACAGGGTTTGGTGAACCGGCTCCAGGGCTAAAGGATGAGAATCGTAAATAGCTAAATCAAACCAGAAAGTAGTGCCCACACCATCTTCACTAATCAGATGAATCTGGCTGTGGTGCTTGTCGATAATATTTCGGACGATCGATAGCCCCAAGCCGGTGCCTTCTAGGGTATGTACCCGGTTTTCTACTCGAAAGAATCGATCGAAGATGGCGCTTTGATCTTCGGGGGCAATACCAATACCGGTATCGGATATTTCTATCCGCACAATGCCAGAAGTATCGGGTGCCACATAGGTACGAATCGCCACCGCATCGCCACTGTTGGCAAACTTTAAGGCATTGCCCACCAAATTGCCAAACACCTGCAACAGCAGATCGTAATTGCCCACTACTGCTGGCAGCTCCGGCTCAATATCTTGCAGCAGCTCAATGCCTTTATCTCTGGCGTTGAGCTGATAAGTTCTGAGGGTTTGTTCGATCGCCTCGGACAGTTCTACGGCATCGAAGTTATATACCTTGGAAGATTCTAGCTTGGAGAGATCCAGCACATCGTTGACTAGTCTGGTTAATCGATCGGTTTCGCGGTTGGCAGTATCTAAAAATTCTTTGCGTTCTTCGATCGTTAATTCTTCGCCATATTCATGCAGCGTCTCGATAAAAGACTTGATGTTAAACAAGGGTGTGCGCAGCTCGTGGGAGACATTGCTAATAAATTGGCTCTTGGCCTCGTTTAACTCT
>JAYUSV010000547.1:0-3168 GCA_043755495.1 Synechococcales cyanobacterium | reverse complement strand
GAGCAACAGAGCTTCCACCACTGGCTTTAACACTCATTAGATTATTAATCTCCCAACATTAAAATGTGTATCTTTTAAGCTTGGTTCCTGCCGCCCATACTGCTGCGATTTGCCGTTAGGCAACACTTCGTAAACGAAATGAAAGCCGCGAGCTGACTGGGGCTGAGCTGGGCACCTGATTTTACATACGCGGCGCTGGAGATTTACTATCACCAGTTCCGAAAAAATATAACTGCCTAGCGAAAACTAGACCAGTCTTAGATTAAAACGTTTCGAGTCCGCATAGCTTCTTTGTAAAGAAGTATGTCGGACTGTTTTCCAAAACTTAGGATTCATCCTAGGTGAGAAGCTGGTGGATCAGGCAGAAAATACAAGCTTCGTTACAGTCCATCTGAGTGATGGAGCCTACTTTTTTTTGGTTTCTTGTTTATCTTTGTCCTTAGATTCTTTCGGTAGCTGTAAAGCAGTGTATTTGCCACCTAATCCTTCCAAAATCACCTTGGTATTGTGCTGCATCATTTTGATGTAGGTATCGGCATCACTGCCTTCTTTTCCTAGTCCATCAACGTACAGCTCACCTTTAGCGACTTTGATGCCAGCTTTTTTGGCGATGTCGGCGAGCGGCTGCGGATCGGTGTTGACTTCATTAAAGACAGTTTTGATCTTCAGTCTCTTCAGCCGCGCCACAGTTTTTTCGACCTGCTCGGGGGTAGACTTGTCAGCAGTGCTGTTGCCATAGGCCGAGCCTTCTACAGCAATAGCATAGGAGTTGGAGTAGTAAACCAAAGAGTTCCTACTACTAACGAGTTGTCTATTTTTTGCTTCAATGCTAGCGATTTGGCGCTTGAGCCATTCCTGCATCACGGTCATTTGCTTATCAAAGGTGTCGTAGTTCTTGGTATAGAGATCAGCATTTTTGGGCGCGACATCTGACAGGGTGCGTTTGATAGTCTTAGACATTTCCAACGCCCGAAAGGCATTGTGCCATGTGTAGGGATTAGGTTTGCCGTCTTTCTTTTCTGGATTGGGTACTGCCAATTCAGCTACGGCGACCTTTTTTTCCGCCGTGCTGTTTTTAATGTCTTTATCCATGCCAGCTTCTAGCCCATAGCCGTTGTAAAGCAAAACATCAGCATTGTTTAGGTCAGTGATTTTAGCCTCATAAGTTTGCGGCTCTTTATCTGGTGGAATCAGGCATTTGAGATCGATCGAGCTACCAGCAATCATTTTGGTCAAATCACAAATCACGCTGCTAGTAGCTACCACTTGAGGTTTATCACTAGTCGGCCTAGGTTTAGGAGGAGGCAAAGCCGCAGGTTCTTCTGTCTTGGTTTGATTACAGGCCAACAGCAGGCCAGCCAGACAAACAGATATCATTGTGAGGCCAAGCTGTTGGCGCAATTCCTTACCAGTAAAGATGTTCATAGATGTTTATAAAATTTTCTGATTACACTCCAATGTCCACGAAGATTATACTTGGTTGCTTGTGGGGATTAACGCCAAAATCACCCTAGCGGTTAGATTCATTACTCACAAGAATAGTATAATTCTAGCTAATCATTTACATAAATTTACTTTTCTTGACATCTTGCCATAAAATGCAACTAAGTATAAAATTAACCTCGATGAGTATTTATTCCTAGTGATGGCTACTGACAGCCATGCAGAACAATACTACACCTCAGACTTTCTAGTCCCTACAGATCATGAGTCATTTCCCCTGGCTGACTGCCATCATCGTTTTCCCCTTGGTCGCTGCACTTCTAATTCCGTTTCTTCCCACTAAAGATAGCAAGATTTTGCCGCAGTATAGTTTAGCTGCTGCTGCTATCGAAATGGTGGGTATTTTGTATGTTTTCGCCACCCAGTATAACTTCAACGACTCTAGCCTACAGTTAGTAGAGCGCTATAGCTGGGTGCCACAAATTGGTTTGAATTGGTCGCTGGGTGTAGATGGGTTATCCATGCCGCTAGTAGTTTTGACTGGTTTTGTCACAACTTTGGCAATTTTTGCTGGCTGGGAGACTTCTAAGAAACCACGCTTATTTTTTGCCTTGATGCTGATTATGTACAGTGCCCAGATTGGGGTGTTTTTGACTCAAGACTTGTTACTGTTCTTTTTACTGTGGGAAATCGAACTGGTGCCGGTTTACTTGCTAATTGCGATTTGGGGCGGACCCAAGCGGATGTACGCAGCGACTAAGTTCATTATTTATACTGCGCTTTCTTCGATCTTTATTTTGGTTGCAGCCTTAGCTTTGGCCTTCTCGGGCAACCATCTGACCTTTGATATTACCGAGCTAGGACTGAAAGAGTATCCTCTGGGCTTAGAAATTGCTGCATATTTAGGATTCTTGATCGCTTTTGGTGTCAAACTGCCGATTTTTCCTTTTCATACTTGGTTGCCCGATGCTCACGGTGAAGCACCGGCTCCTGGCTCGATGGTGTTGGCAGGCGTGTTATTGAAAATGGGTGGCTATGCCTTAATTCGGATGAATGCCGAAATGCTACCTCATGCCCATGTGTACTTTGCTCCGATGGTGGCAGTTTTGGGTGTAGTCAATATTGTCTATGGTGCTTTGGCTGCTTTCTCTCAAGACAATCTCAAAAGACGTTTGGCCTATTCTTCGATTTCTCACATGGGCTTTGTGTTGATTGGGATCGCCTCTTTTACAGCTTTGGGAATCAATGGTGCAATGTTACAAATGATCTCTCATGGTTTGATTGCAGCGGCGCTGTTCTTCTTGGCTGGGGTGACTTACGATCGAACTCACACTTTATCTATGGAAAAAATGGGCGGTATTGCTCGATCGATGCCCACCACTTTTGCCCTGTTCACCGCCGGTTCCATGGCTTCTTTAGCTCTACCAGGCATGAGTGGTTTTGTGGGTGAACTCACTATCTTTTTGGGATTGACGACCAGCACAGCCTACAGTGACAGCTTCAAAATCGTGGTAGTGTTACTTTCCGCAGTAGGCATCATGCTTACTCCGATCTATTTGTTGTCAATGTTACGCAAAGTCTTTTATGGAGAGCAGGGTGAGCTGGCTACCGAATCATCTTCGTGGTTAGATGCCAAACCTCGGGAAGTGTTTATTACAGCTTGCTTATTGGTGCCCATTATTGGCATTGGTCTATATCCTAAAATTGCCACTCAAACTTATGATG
>JAYUSV010000546.1:0-3189 GCA_043755495.1 Synechococcales cyanobacterium | reverse complement strand
TTTATGTTAATTAACATAAACTAAATAGTACATAAGCCCTATAGTTATAGCTATCTATTTTGTAGTTATACTATTGTAGTTTTTAATTTCTTTTGTAGTTATTAAAATCCCTGATTATTTCATAGTTATCAAATCTCAAACCTTTACGCTTAGACATTCTCAGACTTCCACACGAGTCAACTTATTCGGTCGCACATCAATGATTCAGAACCAGCCAAGATCTTAAACTCGAATCATTTTTATACACTCTTAATAAAGTATCCATTCCCTTGATCGGCTCTAGACTGTTTCTTACGGCAAAGCAATTCGATCGCCCTCCATGCTAAATCTCCCGCGATCAATTAATCGCCTGACAACTCAGCAAAAGACTGTTTAACCGTCATTAAGCAAGTGTTTGTGGAAGGATTCGATCGAATAATAATCATCTCGGCATCCAAACTCGCCATCAATCCCAAAATTGGCAATCAAATAAATATGTTGGCACAAGCTTTCCGCCACAAGACATTCAACAAGCCCATCCATCAAAATCATCACCTTTGGCTCAGAATATGGGTTTAGAATGAGCATATAGCATTTAGATGGGTTTATTTATGGCCAAAAAGTCCCCTGCTTCTGCCAAAATCATCGACCAGATGATCGCACTTCATACTCAAAAAAAGATGCTTGAGCAGCAAATCGAAGAATTAGAGCCTGCTTTCTTCGAGGCTTGTAACCAGCAAGATAACGATAAAATCACTGGTGAACAAGCGCTCGTTTACCGCAAAATCACACCCGGTAGATGGGTCTATCCTAACAACATCATCGAGCAGCAAGAACGCCTCAAACAGCTCAAACAAGAGTTTCAAGATACTCATGAACCTAATCATGGTCGGGAAGTCTCTTGGGTTGTCAAAATATATATGAACTGAAGATCCGTTCTGCCGATCGATGAAAATCATTCATTTTGGCAAACGGCAAAGAGCATTGTTCACATTCCCCCACCGCCCACAATACTGGTAATTTAAAATCAATCCCACATTGTGGGCACATCGAAAGCAGTTCACACCCATGCCGATCGCACTCGGTGACATTGGCTCTTTGCCAATTCAATCTATGGAATGGTTCTTCTCGATAGCACAATGCACATAGTCGAGTCCGCAGGTACAGCGAGATTTTCTTGGGCATTAACATCGACTGCAATTGGGCCACGTCTACCCCGGTTATCCCAGATAACACCTTCCAATCTTTTGCAGAGGGTATTCGACGGCGAGAAGGTGTTTCCCAGTAAGATATAGCTAAATACCTCAGTCCTAACATGGTGGATAGCTGGCCGCTGGTCAAATGGTTCGCTCGACGGAATCTGCCTAGAAAATGGCCAAAGCTTTCCCCTCGGTAAGCATCAACCCTAAATAGCCAAGTATCGATCGGCTTTAACCCAGCGATCGGATCAGTTTTCTGATTTTTCATTAGCGATGAAGATTAAATTGCACATACCAATCTACAATTACAGTATTTCAATCCCAGTCTTTACCTTCTGCAATCACCTGCTTCAGAATGTCTAAATCCACACGGGGTTTTCCCCTTTGGATCGCCCGAATCCCTGCTTCACACAGCACTTGATCTAGCAAGCCAATACATCCTTGGGTGGCTGGAAACAATATGTTTTGAGCTTTGGCAGCCGTGAGGTTAGATGGTTCTGGTAATTGCAAAACATGTTCCTCCCATAAAGCAGTCATTTCTCTAAATTCATCAGTGCTGAGATTATTAAATCGATAGCAAGGCTTAAAACGATTCTTAACCTGTTCATCTAAACGTAGTATGGCGTTCAGACGATCTGTACCGACTAACACTACTGCAATTTCTAAGTCTGAAATATCCCGAATCTCTGACAAGGCTTTTTTGGGAATGCGTTGGGCTTCATCAAAAATAATCATTTCCACTTGGCAACCACGCAAAACTTGGTATAGTCTTTCCCGTAAATCTGGAATTCTGCCTTGGGTAGCTTGGTAATTAAGACGCTGCAATAGTCCCACAAATAAGCTGCTTAGTGATAGCTCCTCAGGAGTATGCCAATAGACAACCGGAATCTTTGGAGGTTGACCTGGGATCTGAACTACTTTGCTTTTCAAGCGATAAGTATTGCAATTCACAGTTTTACCTGTGCGGGATTCACCCACAACTCTACAAGAGCGCCGAGCCAAGCGTTTACCATCCAACCACAGATGAAAATCTAGCATCTGTGGTACTTCTAAAACATGCTGCTTTCCTTCTCCTAATCGGCGAATTTTTTCTTCCATGTTATCTGTATCCGGTTTCTCTGCTTTGGAGCGGGCTGATGTCATGACATTTTCCTCCTAAATATCATTTAAATTGATAGCCATGATCTTGGCATAACTGCTCATAGTCATAGACTTGTATTTTCGGCAATGTCGCAAGGTCGAATTCTTGCTCTAATTCATCTTCATCCTCCTCACTATTCGCGGTTAAAAGGCTTTCCTCCAGGCCAACAGATGAAGATTTCTCCCTCAGCAGATCTTCTACAAAGCGGTTTCGATCATATCTCTCTTCCAATACCGATCGATTTGTTATTTCCTTGCCAACCTTACGTAGTCTCTTATTGCTGGCTTTAGCGTCCGCCAAGGTCAGTCTTTTAGTTGGTAGGTTGTGGGCATAGGCACGAGCCAGAAATACATCCTGTCCACCTTTTTGGATGTACACCAACAAGGTAGTGATATCGAGTGGATTGTAGCGTATAACTACCGACTCTCCGGCATAACCTGCCAGATATTCACCTTGGTACAGCAGGTTCACAAATTTTATATACCCACCTTGATAGACTCTTCGACGATCTATCCGCATCAGCAGAATGTCTAACTCTCTTTCACTAATTAGCGGAGGCTGTACTCTTCGCCCTTCTTCCCATCGAGCTATCCGACTCTGCTTTCCAGTGCGTGAATCTGGCAGTTGGTTATAGCGATCTACTATGTACCTCACTAACAGTCGTTCCAAGTCTTGCAGGGTTAGACAAGCTTCTGCTTCTACTTTGGTACGGTGGCCTTTCAAACGTGCCGTGGTATAGCCCGGTAGCGTGGATAACAGCTCCGTGTTGATTGTGCCAAATGGTCTTTCTACGATTCCACCATCTGATGGCTTGCGTCTCAGGCACAGGGTTATGCCTAAACTGGCTGCTACTTGGTCGATGTGCTTGGA
>JAYUSV010000545.1:0-3192 GCA_043755495.1 Synechococcales cyanobacterium | reverse complement strand
TGCTGTTTTTGGCAAAAGATTGAGCCTGAGCGATCGCACTCACATCATTTAACTCGGCCTGAATTTCTGGCGAAGAAGGTATTTGACGAGTAATTTCTAATACTGTTGGCCAGTTATTTTGGTTAAGCTGAACTTTGGCAATAGTTAGCATCTGTTTGCCAGATTCGGCAATTAGATCCTGAGATTCTTTGTAGGCATAGCTTTTTTTATCGATTTTGCGAGCAATGGTAATGGCTTTGAGCAAGTCTTCTAATTTATTGCTCTTAATGAGCTTGTGGGCAACATCGAGCTTAGCACTATCTTCTTTGGCCACCTGCACTCGATCGGATAGTTCTTGAAACTTGGTAATGCCCCAATATTCATTGCCAAGCTTGGTGAGTTTGGCTGCATATTGATAAGCCTCTGCCCAGCGAGAATCGCGCAGCAGCCGCTCGGTTTTGGCATAAAGCTCTTCGGCTTCTTTCCAGTTTTTTTGCCATTTTTCTACGCGCTTTTGAACCGCGCCGTAGGCTTTGACATTGTTGGGAACCAATTTAGTAGCTTCTATTGCTCCTTTGAGATCACCTTTTTGGTAAGCCCCTTCGGCTAACCGCAATAGCTCGATCGACCACTGTTGAATATTTTCGTCTACAAAATTGCGCAAAGGGTCATCAGCCGGAATATCTTTGACAAAGTTGAAAGCGGCAATCACATCTTTGAGGGTTTTCTTGCCAGCAGCCGCCTGACCACAAGACACGCGCAGTGAAGCCGGAGCCATTGGTAAAAATAGTTCAGGACAGTTAGGAACAGCCTTGGGGTTAAAAAGCATTTGTAAGGCAATATACCCCATGCCACCACATAGCCCACAGGTCATAATTGCCCAAAAGACCCAACTGCGCAAAAACCGCAGTTTTAACCACTGGGGCATTTGCGTCATCAAGGTTTTGGTAAAAGTAGATGACTGATTGAAGTCAAAGCGCAAGTGTGTCTTAGGCAACGCTACACTTCCTGATACTGATAGGGGATCATTAAGAACCATTCTAATTTCTTCATTATCTCACCCGCAATCCTAAGACTGTCAAGCGTAAGATGGCAGATTTTACCAGTTTTTGCGGCGTTTTAGAGCAAAATGCCACCGTAAAAGAACTAGTAAAAAATATTAGTAAACAAGAATGGATAGATTTAGTATACCCAGAGAGGGTCAATTACCCGACTCTCGCCTTACGGCAGAGAGCGGGCTTGTAGTAGCCCTAAGCTAGATCTTGCACTGAGCAAGCCAAGCCTGAACCTCTAGGGCTAAAGACGATAGCCCCCAATGTAGCAATATTTCTACTACCATTTAGATCAGCATCACCAGACCAATTACATTTACCGCAATCAAATTTTTTGCCCTTACGATATGATTCACCTTTCACCGGATGAATTGCTAAGCATTTATGACACATTTGGCTTGTGTACGCAGGGTTAACAAAAATCAAGCTCACGCCATGTTTAATCGCTTTGTAAGTCAAAAAAGAGCGCAACTGATGGAATGCCCAGCTATTGCTTAATCTCCTTTCTTTTTTACTGCGTGGTTGTGAGTTTGTTCTTTCTCTTATTCCGGTTAGATCTTCCAATGCAACAGCCTGATTATTAGCTTTTGCATATCTGATCAGGTGGATAGAAATCTTGTGGTTAGTGTCTTTCTGAAAGCGCTGTTCTTTGCCCGACAACCGTATCAGTAGCTGACGAGTTCTTCGCCTAGTGCTACGTGTGCCTTTCGAGGCTTTGCGCTGCAAGCTAGCTCTTACACTGGCTCGCTTATTCCTGATTTCAGTTATTTTCTTCCCAGAAAATTTCTTACCGTCAGAAGTAACAGCTATATCCGTTCTACCTAGATCCACACCCAAAACTTTAGATGTTTCTTCTGGTTTTGGCGGTGTAGATTCAAGCTGGATGTTAATAAAATACATTCCATCTTTACGCTTAGATAACGTTGCTGTTTTTGGTTTTTGCCCTGCAAGCTGTTTTTTTTGGTGTGAGCCAATATCCATAGTGAAAACCTTTCTACCTTCAAGAGTAGTCAGGCTAACAGCCCAATCTTTCTCTTTAAAGGTGAATGTTCTTGGATCATAAGTTACGCTTGTTGGTGCAAAATCTTTAACAGCCCTATTCTCCTTTTTGGCAGTTTTTCTATTACCAGACACTCGCCTGACGGCGTGGATAGTTAACTGCGATGAAAGCCCAAATTTAGCCCGTACATCCTGATAAACGAGTGATTGCATTGCTAATTCATTTGTTAATGTTAGCGGGGCGATTTCATTTACATACTGGCAAGCATTGGCAAAAGTACCCAATAACTCATCAATAATAGCTGCTTGGTCTGGTGTGACAAGTAACTTGCAGGCAATGGTCAGTACTTGATTTTTGTCTTTCATTCCACCACTTTAATTCAATACGTGAAAACTGTCAATAAGCTAATCTGAGTCTTTAATACTGCATTTTGCTCGGTTCGTCATCCAGCGCCCATCGCCTACTGGCTGCGCCTTTGTATCTAGTAGGCGTTGGAATCCCCATCTCGCTCGCATTCCTCCCGACGCTCACCGAAGCGGTAGAGCGCGGGACTCCTACTGTTCAAGTTGAAGATTTTTGTTAAGCGGGGATGAAGCTTTAAGCACAGGGGATTCCAGAAATTAATGACTTTAATTGTCGATCGTCTAGGCGGTAAACGTTTGCACAAAACTCACAGGTAACTTCTGCTCCACGCTCTTTGTTCAGCATTTCTTCTAGCTCTTGCTTCCCGAGCATTTTTAGGGCTTCAGCCATGCGATCAATCGTGCAGCCACATTGGTAGCGCAGCATTTGAATTTCTGGGAAAATTTCTAACCCCAAGTCACCCAAAATTCCTTCCATCATTTGGGGCAGGCTCATCCCAGCTTGCAGCATGGGGGTAAAGCCCTGCACGGCACTGAGCCGAGACTGTAATAAATCCACCAAGTCTTCATCGCGGGCAGCCTTGGGCAGTACCTGTATCAGCAGTCCTCCCGCCGCTGTTACACCGCTGGCATCGACAAATACTCCCACAATTAGAGCAGAAGGGGTTTGCTCAGATGTGACTAAGTAGTGAGCTAAATCGTCGCCAATTTCTCCAGAAACTAGTTCGACCGTGCTGTTGTAAGGCTGGCCACTGCCGCTATCTCGCACCACATAGAGATATCCTCGTCGTCCCACAGC
>JAYUSV010000544.1:0-3198 GCA_043755495.1 Synechococcales cyanobacterium | reverse complement strand
GAATTCAGCGTCTTACAACCGCTGCCTCGCATGTGAGCTTTCAGTAAACTTAAGAAATTACCAGCAATATCACTGTGATTGATGGTTCAACCACTCATCGCATAGACTTCTCCATCAATGTACTCATGGCGTTCCAGTTGCTGTTCTTCCCATGCAAAATACTCTTCGGGGGTAAACCTAGGAAAATGTTCTCTAGCAGCAATCATGGTAAAACCTCTAAAGTGTATCTCACTGTCGTTTTTGGTTACAGCCCTGTTGAAGCCAGAGGGCTTTGTTAGATGGGAATATCCACATTCTATACAATCCTAGATCAAATCGTACTTCTAACAACTGCCAACCCCAAGGTCTTAGACTACCCCACAGACTTGACACGATCGAACATCAAGCGCTATAGTACTGACGAACTCAGTAATCTCCTTCTGTCATGGCTCCCGAATCTTTCGTCCGCATCGCCCAACTCTGTCAGCAGCTCCAGGCCGCAGGCTACGCCTACTATGTGCTCGACCAGCCGATCATGGAAGATGCCGTGTACGATCGGCTCTATCGAGAACTGCAAGATTTAGAAACTGCCCATCCCGAACTGATTACCCCCGATAGTCCGACCCAGCGAGTGGGTGACAAACTGAGTACACAATCTATTGCTGTTGCTCACCGCATTCCCTTGTACAGCCTAGAGAACGCTTTTGACTTACAAGAATTAGCCGCTTGGCAAACTGGCTGGCAAAGATCCGCAGACACTGTTGAATCAGCAGCCTATGTGTGTGAACTAAAAATTGACGGAGCAGCCTTGGCACTCACTTACCAAAATGGTTTATTGGTCAGAGGTTGTACCCGAGGCGATGGTACCACTGGCGAAGACATTACCGCTAATATCAAAACCATTCGATCGATTCCCCTCAAGCTGCAAATCGATAACCCTCCAGAGTTCATCGAAATTCGAGGCGAAGCTTTTATGCCTCTGGCTACCTTTGATGAAATCAACGTCGATCGAGCCACCCATGGTGAATATCTATTTGCTAATCCTCGCAATGCCACTTCTGGAACTTTACGCCAGCTAGATCCAAAGATTGTGGCCAAGCGACGGTTAGACTTTTTTGGCTACACTTTGCACTGGCCAGATGATGCTGAAATTAAAATTGATTCTCAGTGGGCTTCTTTAGAACTGCTGAAAAAAATGGGCTTTCGGGTGAATCCGAACTGTGAATTGTGCCCAGATCTAGAAGCAGTAGGGAATTTCTATGATAGATGGCAGACCGATCGACAAAACCTCCCTTACCTCACCGATGGAGTGGTCGTAAAAATCAATGAAGTGGCCTTGCAGCAAGAACTGGGCTTTACCAATAAATTTCCCCGCTGGGCAGTGGCGATGAAATATCCCGCCGAAGAAGTTCCCACCAAGCTTTTAGATATTAGTGTGAATGTGGGCAGGACAGGAGCAATTACGCCTTTGGCGCATTTGGCTCCGGTGCAGCTTGGAGGCACTACAGTACAAAGAGCGACTTTGCATAACATCGATCGAATTATCCAACTTGGTCTAAAAATTGGCGATACGGTAGTAGTTCGTAAAGCTGGTGAAATAATTCCTGAAGTAGTGCGGGTACTGCCAGAGCTACGACCAGCAGATGCCCGAGAGTTTGTGATGCCGACTCATTGCCCAGTATGTAATGAACCAGTGGTGCGTTCTAGCCTCGAAGCCGCGACTCGCTGTGTGAATCCTCGCTGTGCCGCAATTTTGAAGGGATCGATCGCCCATTGGGTTAGCCGCGAAAAAATGGATATTGATGGCATTGGCGATAAACTCATCGAGCAGTTGGTAGATCAGGGATTAGTAAAGTCGGTGGCCGATTTGTACTTTTTGACTGCTGAGCAGCTACAAACTCTAGAACGAATGGGTACAAAATCTGCGGTAAAAATCTTGGCAGCGATCGAGAAATCGAAGTCTCAACCTTGGTCACGGGTCTTATACAGTTTAGGGCTACGTCACACCGGGGCGGTAGTGGCCGAAAATATCAGCCAAAAGTTTACGTCAGTAGAAGCTTTGATGACAGCCCAAGCATCGCAAATTGAGGGGATTTTTGGGATTGGGGGAGAGATTGCTACAGCGGTAACTATGTGGTTCAAAGATGCTGAAAATTTGCTGTTGATCGATCAATTACGAGAAGCTGGCCTAAATTTAGAGGGAGTGGCGATCGCCCCCAGCACCGGTATCTTCAGCGGTCAGATGTTTGTAATTACAGGCACTTTGCCGACTCTACAACGGAGCGAAGCAAAAGCAATGATTCAGAAAGCCGGTGGCAAAGTGACGGACTCGGTAAGCTCCCAGACTAATTACTTAGTCGCCGGAGATAAAGCTGGTTCTAAGTTAGCCAAGGCTGAAAAGCTCTCTATACCAGTGATTGATGAAGCTGAGCTATTAAAAATGTTGGGGTAATATTAAGACTTCTACCACCAGCATTCAGCCCAGCATCATTATTTGGGAAGCTTTTAAGCTCAGATCAGAAAATGCAGGTGAGACGATCACATCATCATCTCTAAATCGGCGAATTTCATATTCTCCATCCATCAGCGTGGCAATTGTGATTGTCGGCTGCTTTGGTTTGCCCAGATGTCGGATGCCACCGATTGCGGCATAATCAATAATCCAGTATTCCATAATACCCAACGCCTCATATTCGGCCATTTTTAACTCATAATCATCTTGCCAATTAGTAGAAACCACCTCGATCGCCAGCTTGATCGATGCACCGTTTTCAATAATTGATGATGTTTGCCACTGAGGCTCAGTTGTTAAAGCCGATCGATCGAGTACCACCACATCAGGTTCGTAGCCAGTGTTACGAGGAAGTTTGATCAGGCAGTCCTTGGGAATAAAGTATGGTAACTGATTGCGTCGAATTTCCAGAGCCAGCTCATCATGGCTAAAACCAGCAACCTCCGAATGCTTCCCTCGGGGTTTTGGCATTTCAACAATTACTCCGCGTCTTAGCTCATAACAAAATTCTGAATTCTCTGGATACCAATCCACAAACTCGTCGAAGGTGACGGGCTGGGGTAGAGCATGAAGTGATGGTTCTCGGTTAGTTGCGACTGTCATCGTTCGGAAATAGCGCTCAGGTTGACCTCATAGTAGGTAAGTATTCAGGTGCTAGAAGCTATATTCAGAGAGACTTTCATTTTATCAAATCGGGGTAAAGGATT
>JAYUSV010000543.1:0-3203 GCA_043755495.1 Synechococcales cyanobacterium | reverse complement strand
TTTCTACGACCTCAGCTAAATGCTTCATAGTCAAGCCATAACGGGAGGCTGCTACTCGATCAAACTTAATCTGTACTTGCTCAACGGGTATTTGGGGTTCTAATTGCAGATCAACAATACCTTCGACAGAACGCATTACTTGATTAACCTGTTTACCCAAAGAACGTAACTGGTTTAGATCAGAGCCAAAGATTTTGACGACGATCGCGCTTCTTACTCCCGAGAGCACCTCATCCATACGGTGCGAAATAAATCCGCCCACATTGGGAGCGGCTCCCGGCACATCATTAAAAGTCTTGCGTAACATGGAGATCGTGGCTTGGCGATCTTTCATGCCTTCTTCATTCAGTTCTACATCTAAGTGAGTTAAATTCACTCCAGCAGCATCCGCGTCTCCAGCCGCTCGACCCGATCGCACTTGTACTGATTGAATATTGGGATTTCCTTTGAGTTTTTTTTCAATGATTGACGCTGCGCTATTGGTTGCTGATAGAGATGATCCAGGATAGAGCAGTAAGGTATTTACCAATGATTGTTCCTGAAACTCTGGCAGAAAAATTCGGCCAAAAGTGGGCACAATCACTGCTGCTGCCACCAAACTCGCCAGGGCAAAGCCAATTACTAAGTTAGATTGGCGGAGAGCAAGCATTAAAAACCAGTGATACAGCCCTTTGAAAAATCTGGCGACCCAGGGTTCACGTTCGGGCAAAGAACCATAGGGAAGCAAAATTGCACATAAAGCTGGTGTGACTGTTAAAGCCACCACACTAGATGCCAATACTGCCGATAAATAACCTAAACCCATCGGCACAAAAATACTGCCTTCTACGCCGGTCAGGGCAAAGATTGGAGCAAATACGACAACCGTTATTACGGTTGCACCAAAAACTGAGTCTCGAACTTCTTGACAGCCTTCAAAAACCACTTCTAGCACTGGACGTGGCTCAGGAGAATACTTATTTTCGCGCAGGCAGCGATAAACATTTTCGGCATCGACAATCGCGTCATCTACTGCCGAGCCGATCGCTACCGCTAAACCACCTAGGGTCATAGTGTTTAATCCTTGACCCATCCAATTTAAGGCCAAAATACCAATAAGCAGAGACAGGGGCAAAGCCGTCAAACAGACTGCCAAGTTACGCCAATTCATCAAAAAGGGAATCAAAATTAGGGCAACGATAATACTGCCTTCTACTAACGCTTCTCGGACGTTATCGATCGAGGCATCAATGTAGGTTTCTTGACGGAAAGTGGTGGTGATTTTTACATCTGTGGGCAACCCAGTTTGTAACTCCTTGATTGCTGCTTCTACTGCTTTTGTGACTGTAGGGGTATCAGCTTGGGGCTGTTTATTAACAACAATCACCACCGCTTTTTGAGCATTGACACTGGCATCACCTCGTTTCACCCCTGCCCCAATTTTCACTTCGGCCACATCGGTAATTTTAACCGGAGTGCCATTCCGGGCAGTAATTACTGATTGGCGAAGATCTTCTATATCTTCGATGCGACCAATTCCTCGGATTATTTGCTCTCGATCGGGTGTGATAGAATAACCACCTGGGGCACTAACATTTGCAGCGGCGACTGCTTCTGAGACATTTTGTAGCGAGACATTAAAAGCCACCAGCTTTTCAGGAGACACTAACACCTGATACTGACGCACATCACCCCCATAGATAATAACTTGAGTGACACCAGGGACTGCTAACAAGCGATTTGTGACTTGCCAATCTACTATTCTGCGTACTTCCATCAAGCTGGTGGTGGTCGAAGTAAAACCGTAAGTAAGCACTGTGCCGATCGGTGAACTAATTGGTGCGATTTGTGGGGGATTTACCCCTTGAGGCAATTTGCTAGTAGCTGACTGCAACCGCTCGGTAACTAGCTGTCGAGCTTGGTAAATATTTGTCCCCCAGTTAAATACTACCCGTACCGCCGAAATACCGGCTGCACTGGCTGATCTAACTGCGCTGATACCTGGCGCACCGTTAATGGCACTTTCGATCGGCAATGTAACCAGCGACTCCACTTCTTCGGGAGCTAGTCCGGGGGCTTCAGTTTGAATCTCTACCTGAGGTGGGGCAAAACTGGGGAAAACATCCAACGGCATTTGAATGATGGTGCGAAAAATTACAATCATGGTGATGATTGCGCTCAAAATAACCAACCAGCGCCGTTCGATCGACCATTTAATTAGCGAACTGAGCATAATAGTTTAGAGTCGAATTTAGTTGCTAGTGGAGATGGGTTGCATCGGATCATCTGAGTTAGAAGTCTCAGAATGTTCTGTCAAATCAGGGCTTTCCGTAACAACTTCTATTTCAATCTCTCCAAAATTATCATACTGGTCTCGTTTCTTTTTGATAAACAACCAGCTTCCAGTACCTACAGCTATTCCGATTGGTACCATTAGCCAGTAAGGATTAAAAGGTATTTTGAGGCCAGTGATTGAATTACTCTGTACAACTTTGACCTCATTGACATGTTCATCAGACTTCGCCGGAGCTTTTAACGACTGGGCATAGAGCTGGGGCGCACGCTGGGTCACAACTTTATCCCCGATAAATAGCCCTGACTTCACCTCCACCATGTCTCCAACAGTTTGACCAAGGGTGACAGTAATAGGTTGATAGGCACTACCATTTTGAACATAAACTATCTTTTTACCATCAGTTTCTATAACGGCAGCACTAGGAACCGCCAAAATTGGCGAAGTGCTTTCATCGGTTCCTAAACGTAGTTCAGCAAACATGCCTGCTTTGAGTGAACCACTGTTATTCAGAGCTACCTGCACTGGCACAACTCGGCTTTGACCATCCACAGCGGTGCCAATCCTAGTAATGCTGCCTGTAAAAACTTCGGCACCAACTTTCACTTGAGCATCTTGGCCAAGCTTAACTTTGGCTAAATCACGCTCATAAATGTTGGCAGTGGCCATTACTTGCTGGTCATTAGTAATAGTCATAAGCTTTGCTCCAGCATCTGCAACCGACTGACCAGTGGTGATATCACGGTCAGCAACAATGCCATCGATCGCTGATTTGATTGTAATAATTCCGTTCTGATTGTCACTATTGCCAAGCTGGGCAATACGAGTATTGTAGGTAGCAGCACTCAAATTTTGACGATTCTGAGCAGCAGTAACCGCCGCCTGAGATTTGCGTAGCTGGGCATCAGCTTCTACTAGAGATTTTTGGTTT
>JAYUSV010000542.1:0-31506 GCA_043755495.1 Synechococcales cyanobacterium | reverse complement strand
CAAGTTGTCACCAACTTCGTGCGCGAAGTAGAAGAAACAGCTCAAGGAGCTGGTGTGATCTCTGGTGTGCGCCCCGATCAACAGTTTATTAAAGTGGTCTATGACGAACTGGTGAAAACTATGGGGCAGACCAATGTGCCCTTGGCTCATGCGAAGGAATCTCCTACTGTAATTTTGATGGCTGGTTTGCAGGGAGCGGGGAAGACTACTGCGACTGCTAAGTTGGCGCTGCATTTGCAAAAAGAAAATCGCAGTACTCTGTTAGTAGCTACCGATGTATATCGACCGGCGGCGATCGATCAGCTGGTAACTCTTGGTAAACAAATTAATGTGCCCGTGTTTGAACTGGGGATCGATGCTAACCCGGTAGAGATTGCCCGTCAGGGACTTGCTAAGGCGCGGGAGCTAGGAGTCGATACGGTCATTGTGGATACTGCTGGTCGGCTGCAAATTGACGAAAGCATGATGGATGAACTGGCCAATGTGAAAACGGCGATTAATCCTGATGAAGTGCTATTGGTAATTGACTCAATGACTGGCCAAGAAGCAGCCAATGTGACCCTGGCTTTCCATGAAAAGATTGGGATTACGGGGGCGATTCTGACCAAAATGGATGGCGATACCCGAGGTGGGGCGGCGCTATCGGTACGAGCGGTTTCTGGTCAACCGATTAAGTTTGTGGGTGTGGGCGAAAAAGTCGAGGCTTTGCAGCCTTTTTATCCAGAGCGGATGGCTTCGCGGATTTTGGGAATGGGCGATGTGCTCTCTTTGGTAGAGCGGGCGCAGGAAGAATTTGACCTCGCTGATGCCGAAAAGATGACCGAGAAAATCATGGAGGCACGCTTCGATTTTGATGATTTTTTGAAGCAGATGCGGATGATTAAGAACATGGGTTCTTTGGGCGGTCTGCTAAAAATGATTCCCGGCATGGGTAAGATCTCTGGAGATCAGCTCAAGCAGGGCGAAGATGAACTAAAGAAAGCTGAAGTAATTATCAGCTCTATGACTAAGATGGAGCGCGGCGATCCAGATTTGCTAGCCAAAACTCCTAGCCGGCGCAAAAGAATTGCCAAGGGCTGTGGCCGGACTGAATCGGAAGTCAACAAACTAATCGCTGACTTTACCAGGATGCGGACAATGATGCAGCAAATGACCTCTGGCAATTTTCCAGGAATGCCGGGGATGCCCGGAATGGGTAGCAGCACTGGGGTGGGTGGCGGTATGAAGAAGCCTAAAAAGAAAAAGAAAGGCTTTGGTACTTTGTAGTCTATCGGCTAAAAGTGCGACTTCTAGTCGCACTTTTGACTAGATTCTTGCAAATCTGGTCAAGTATTAGCACCAATTAACCATACCCCGGTCATCATTAATCCGACCAAGCCCCATTTAATTGGTAGTTTTCTCTGGGTCTCTCGATCAACTCTGCGTCTTTGTAATCTGGCAATCAGCAAAGCCAGACCAAAAGCATAGGCTGGAGTAGAAGCTTCGATCGCCGCGACCAAAGTTGGAACACCTAACTTTATGGCTGTTTGTCCGCAGTAAAGTGCGCCCCAATTGACCAGCTCGATCACCACAAATATCGGTAAAGCCTGTTTGATTTGGGGCAAATCTTTGAGAAAAGTTAGTCTAATCTCCTTGTTAGCTAGGCTGGATAAACCACTAATGATAACACCCACCGCAATACTCAAAAATGCTCCGAAAAAATCAGTGTGATCGAAGATGTATTTTTCTAGCAGTACCCCCAAAGTCTGGAGGGCAGCGGCGATCGACATTAAATACAGTGTATTCCAGCGACCACTGAACTTATCGATCGAGCATAGCCCGATCGAAGCGATTACTAATAAAGCAATCCCTATGTAGTTTTCACCCGTTATAAGAGAGCCAAATAGCCAGTAACTAACAATTAGTAGAAAAATTGGTGTGAGGTTCCAATAGGCCGCAACAGTACCAGAATCACTGCTATCTAAGGCTCGGAAGTAGAATAACTGACTCAGTTGGATAATTGACCCAGTGAGTACGCAAAGTAGTAAAATATCCCATTTTGGAATAATTACTGTCGGATGAAAAATAGGAAGCAGCAAAAAAATACCGGCAGAAATACCAGAACTTGTGATTACTCCTAACCAAGGCTTACTAAAAATCTTGTCTACACAGTGCTCATCTAATATATGAACGATCGCCCACAAAAAGGAACTAAATAAAGCGTATTGAATCCACATAACAGGTTGCCGAAAGCTGGCAGAAGACTTTCAGGACTTGGTAAATTTGCCACTCCTGATGATTTAACTGCAATCTTTAGTCTTCTTTTAGACCTAGTTTTCTGTCGGCAACTCAAACTCACCGTATTAATTTATACGAAAATAATAACATATAAAACTTTACATTGACCACTATTAAAACTAGCAAAATCGATTGTTATTAGCTAAATTTTGAATATTTGTATACAGGTGATCAACATATTCGTAACAACCTGATCACCTGTCTCTGCTCAGCGCCTAACCAATTTTAATGTGTTGATTGGTGTAGATTAGCTAACTCACTCTGAAGTTTTGCAACAGTGCTTTCTAATTCCTGAAAACGCTGATTGACTACCTCTTGGAACCCGGTATCTACCGTGCCAATGATGTCGGTTTGAACTTTTTTGCCGCCATTGCCGCCAGTAGAACTGTGGAGTGTGGCTTTCAAACACTCTTCTAGCATCGCGGTTTTAGAGATGGCCTTTTGTTTGGCAGTGGTTTTGAGCAGCTCTAGGAGTTCTGCTTCTAGTCTGAAGTTGACGGCTATTCTTTTCATTTGTTTTACAGTACATACTGTATATACAGGTTCTTCAGTGTAAAGTAAATTTTGTAAATACGCAACGTAAAGCATTTGCTCTACTTCTTCAAACCCTGACTCCACAAAATGGTTTGATTCACTATGTAGATGCCAAACCCTCACCAACTCGCTATCTTTGGTGTCATGTGGCCTATAGTGCCGAGGCTGACGAAAAGAAAATAGGCATGGTGTCATTTTTGGTAAATGAGCTTGGAAGCATTAGTTTATTCTGATTATAGTTTCTCGGACGATAAAAACTTTAGCGCTTCGCTAATTCTTTAATAATCGCTTTTGCTGCTTCTACACCAGTGGCACAGCCGCCTTCCATATAACCCTGGGCATCGATCGAGCAATGTTCACCAATAAAAAATAAGTTACCGACTCTTTCGCCTTCGGCTCCGCCAAATTTCGTCCATTGCCCTACCAAGTAAGAAGCATATGAGCCACTAGTGTAAGGTGATTTTAGCCAATCTGAGATCGCTACTTTGCCGGTAGAAAACTGGGCTACTCCGGGATAAATTCGATCAAAATCTCCGGCCAATTGCTTTGCTATCTCCTGCGGTTTGGATGCTGAGATTTTCACCCCCAATTTACCGCCGCTAAAATTGGTAATGATTCCGGCATTGCCGGGAGTATAACGACTGGTTTCCCAGGTTTCGCTGGTAGTTAAGTCGCTAAAAGATTGACCGTTAGAACGATATTTGGTGCGCCATAGTCGATCGCTGTAGCTAAGCATTGTTTTGGTGCTGGTACCATAGCCTAACTCTTTAATAGCAGCCTGTTTGACTATTGGTAGCTGCACGCTCAAATCGATTTTTCGTAGAACACTAAAAGGCAAGGATAAAATTACGCGCTCAAAAGTACCAGTCTGAATGTTACTGCCCTGACGCAGACTAACTTTATAGCGGCCATTAGCTGTCGATCGAATTGATTCCAATGCAGTGTTAGTCTCGATGAGATTCCCCAGTTTCTTGGCCAGCTCATTGGTGATTTGTTGATTGCCACCGCGTATATGATAGCGCTGATCGCTTTCACCAAATATTTCTATTTTGTTGGTCTTAGTACCGATTAGTGTCAACAGATTAATTGCTGACTGCTGCTCAACTTCCAGCCCAAATTCATTTAGATAAGCAACTTCGATAAACTCTCGCAGCAAAGGATCAGGGCAATATTGTTTGAGATATGCTGCGATCGAGAGTCGATCGAGTTGGATTGCCCGACGATTGGTGGTTTTGTAGTTTACATCGCCGATCGCCTGCACATCTCGATCAATTTGTTTGGCGAGAGGAATAAAGGGGGGAATGAGTTCTTGTTCTTTGATCAGACGGTTGTTAAAAAACCAGACATCTGGAGTGAGTCCTTGATCAATAGGTAGTAAATCGACCTCAACTAAGCTTAGTTCTTTGACGAGCTGCCGAATGTTGGCATGTCCAGAATCAATATATTCACCACCTAGCTCCATGGTGACTGTGGTGCCCAAAGCATTTTGCTGACTGAGCATTCTACCGCCAGTTCGTTTGCTGGCTTCGATAATACGCACAGGTACACCCGCTTTGACGAGGTAATAGGCAGCAGTTAATCCAGCGATACCTGCACCAACAATTAAGACCGGAGATTTGTTGCTAGTGGCATTGGCTGGTTGATGGAGTTGCTTATCAAAAGCCAAAGCAGCAGCACCACTGGCAGCAGCTAAAGAAGCTTGCAGGAGGCGGCGACGGCTAATGCGGGCTTCTAGTATTTCGCGGGCGGTGTCCGCAGGGATTTTTTGCTGTGCAGCAAAGCTGGCAACTCGATAAGCTCGCTGTAGAACCTGAATTAAATTAGTTTTAGCCATGATTAGTTTGTTTCACCTAACAACGAATACATGGAATATATCTCTTTTAAAGCGATCTGCTGCATAAGTTATGTTAACTGGATAACTTGAAGCGCATGTCAAAATAACGCATTAATGCTCGGGCTTTTGAACATAGACTTCTGTAGCTATCTAACAGAAGTAGTGTGAGTTGACAAAGTGCCTCTGGTCACACCAAGCTGGTTGCGTAATTGCAACTTTTGCCAGAGATGAATACCTGATATTTCTCCAGCCAGCAACCGGCAATATTGATCGATTACTTCTGTCACCTTTTGGCCATCTTCGCGCAAAAACTCTAAGCGAAAATGACGAATGCCCAGATCCAATAAATCAACTAAATATTCAGCGCCGGTTTGCGCGACCCCATTATAGAGAGTGTTCCGACAGCCAATATCGGCCTGCAATATATGAGCAGTGCCGACTCGATCGACTAACTCCACCTGCTGAGTATCACAAGGCCGACCACAATCTTTATAATCTTTACCAGTAGATAAAAAGGCACAAAAAACACAGTGTTCCATATGAAACATGGGCATATGTTGATGAATAGTGACTTCTAGCAAATGAGGAGAATAGCTTTTGATCAGGTCAGTAAGCTGGGAGATATTCAAATCATAGGAGGCTGTGACTCGCTCTAGTCCAAGCTGCTGAAAATAATCGGCGGTAATTGCATTGGCGATGTTTAACGAAAAGTCACCAATGCAGCGCTTGCCTGCAAACAGCCCCAATTGATCGTAGTTACGCACTAAATATCCAGCCGGGTTGCAGGCATCTAGTTGTTTGAGAGTCCATTGCTCATTGCTTTTGGTGATTCGGGGCGGCACAGCGAATAGTTGGGCTTGGCTTGCAAGAGATGCAGCCGATCGATAGTCTTGAGGATTGCTAAATTCGCAGTAAATCTGCGGCACAGCAGCACTAACGGCGGCTTCTAGTTGTTCCAAGGTTCTAACTAACACATTGATCTGAGGCAGCGACATAATTGTCGTCGTCTTGGGCATCAAATCAGTAAACGATCGATCCTCATGCAATTGCCAGACTTTAGGTGCCGTGCGCAACTCCAATATCTTAGTAACAACCTCGCGCCGTAAACGGTTTAGCTCACTCACGGGCAACATGGCCTGCTCTGCTATGGAGCAAGTCAATTGGCCTAAGTGGAACGGAGTATTTCCTAATCTGCCGAGCTGTTCTTGTAATTTAGCGGCAGTCAGAGGTTTGTTTTGGGCGATCGATAGCACCATTTCTGACTTCACCTGCACCTCATGCCTCTGTTGGTCGGTAGCTACTAATTCCAATGCCTCACCGATTTCTCCAGTAACTACAATATCTAGTATCTGAGTAGCACCAATCTTTTCGGTATTGAAAGTCTGGCGAACTTGCTTTTCTAGCTCTGGGTCACTGGTCTTCCAGATTTTATCACCAACTTTGATCGCCCTTAAATCTACCTGTTCCCAGTTAAAACTCACCTCCGCCATGTCGTCGCTACTATCAATAGTATAGACTCGGCCACCTACACCATGATTGCCGATCGCCAAACCATCACCGGGTTTAATAGAAACTTGAAACTGCATAATAATCGATCTCCCTCCCACCCGCACCACTTCGCCGACCAAGACTCCCTGCTTGCTGCTGAATTCGCCATGCACCAGCATTTGATTGTCGATGCCGCCCAGCCAGCCAGTCGATAAGCCCCGTGAAAAAGCCATTTCTAGCTGGTATCTGTCACTGTGAGGATCGATCGATTGATAATCTAAAGAATCGATCGCCTGTCGATAAATTTTGGTGACACTGGCCACGTATTCTGGGGTTTTGAGTCTACCTTCGATTTTTAAACAGCTAATACCCGCTGCGACAATTTGGGGTAATAGTTCTAATCCAGCTAAATCTTGAGGGCTGAGTAAATATTGTCGATCGCCTAAATCTACTTTGTAGCCATTAGCGACTAATTCGTAAGGCAACCGACAAGCCTGAGCGCATTCACCCCGATTGGCCGATCGACCCCCCAAGGATTCGCTAGTTAAACATTGGCCAGAGTAGGCCACGCAGAGAGCGCCGTGAACAAAAATTTCTAGAGGGAGCTTGCTGGAGCCGAGCTGCTGTTGTATTTTGGTGATTTCTTCGATCGAGCATTCCCTAGCCAGCACAACTAAATTACAGCCCAGATCTTGGGCAAACTGTACACCAGCGGCGCTGGTGATGGTCATTTGAGTGGATGCGTGAATTGGCCAATCGGGGGAGATTTGCCGAATGGCGCGACAAATGCCCACATCTTGAACGATTGCCGCATCGACTCCGGCGCGAATGGCGGTCTTGAGGTAGGCTTCGACGGCGGGCAGTTCGTTAGGAAATATGAGGGTGTTAAGGGTGAGGTAGCCTTTCACGCCGCGCTGATGCAAAAAAGCCATGAGTTCTGGCAGGTCGGCGGTGCTAAAGTTTTCGGCTCTCATGCGAGCGTTGAATCGATCAAGACCAAAATATATGGCATCGGCACCGTTTTCGACGGCGGCTTTGACGCAGTCCCAATCACCTGCGGGGGCTAGTAGTTCGGGTTTGTGACTGGGTAATGATGCCATAGGAACTGGTGATTGGGTGAGAGGGAAACGAGGCGACTATTTTTAGCCATGATACACCGGTTTACATTTGCGGCGAAAAATGGCTCTATTTGCCCGTCAGTTTGGTTATGCCCTTGCCTAAAATAATTTTTCACGGTGCCCTCATGGACTACTAATTCTCAAAAATCATCCTGATTTGCGTTCGCTGTAGCGATCGGTCAAATAATCTACTTGATCTCGTAGCAACAAAGTAAATTTGTAAAGTTCTTCCATCACATCCACCACTCGATCGCGATAAGCCGAATCTTTCATAGTGCCATCCTCGTTAAATTCCTGATAAGCTTTCGCCACCGAAGACTGATTGGGAATCGTAAACATCCGCATCCATCGCCCCAGTAACCGCAAAGTATTCACCGCATTAAATGACTGTGAGCCGCCACTAACTTGCATTACAGCTAAAGTGCGGCCTTGAGTTGGTCGTACTGAACCTAAAGCCAACGGAATCCAGTCTAGCTGGTTTTTGATAATACCTGTGATTTGACCGTGCATTTCTGGACTAGACCAAACTTGCCCTTCTGACCAAAGACTCAGTTCGCGCAGTTCCTGCACTTTTGGATGAGTATCTGGAACGCTGCCATAAATTGGTAGCTCACGCGGATCGAAAAATTTTACCTCAGCTCCAAATTCCCGGATGATTTGAGCTGCTTCTTCTGCCAGTAAACGACTGTAAGAACGCTCTCGTAAAGAACCATACAAAAATAAAATCCTGGGAGGGTGCTGTGAAGTAGAAGTATTGATATTAGCTTGAATCATAAACTTGCATTTGAAACTACTGAATTTTATATAAGCTAGATTGCTCTAGCTTATATAGCAGTCCTAAATCAGATCCAGAATCGGTCTTTTGCTGTGTAAGGCTTTGAGTCGATCTAATTCAGCAACTGATTTAGGACTGCTATAGATTCAGAATATTTACTGATTTTTAACGACTTGCAACGAATCAATTAAGGTAACTACCTGCAATCGAATTTCATCTCTTACTCTGGGAAATATCTCTGGTTGTTCAGCCGGATCATCTAATTGCCAATCAGCAAAGACTTCTCTGTTTACCCAAGCAGGAGGTAAGTTTACACCACAACCACAAAGCGAAATCACCACATCAAAATCCTCAGGATTAAATTCACTCAAGGCATTAGAAGTTTGGCGACTGATATCGACTCCAGCATCTTTCATAGTAGCGATCGCCTCTGGTCTAACTTGACTAGCCTCCAATCCCGAACTTGTTACTGTTATCAGTCCTGCTCCTAAATGATTTGCAAAGCCTTCAGCCATCTGCGATCGAGCCGAATTCTTTTTGCAGACAAACATCACTCGTTTCATAAAAATCTCTCGCTAAAATTGCCAGTAATTATTAGTTAATATCTCGTACACAGTCTTGAAAATCATTGGATAACCAGCGATATACCCAGCCAGCCAGCAAAGCTCCAATAATAGGAGCCACCCAATAAACCCAGTGATGTTGCCATAATCCAGCTACTAAAGCCGGTGCCAACGATCGAGCAGGATTCATACTCGCCCCCGTAATTGGACCCATCACGGCTGCTTCTCCGGCCACAGTTAGCCCGATTGCTAAACCAGCAAACCCAATAGGTGCCCGCCGATCTAGCCCTGAGCCAAAAATCACAAACATTAAAATAAAAGTCAGCACAGTTTCTAACCAAAAAGCCTGCTGCCAGTTATCTTGCCGAGGCAAAGTTGCCCCCAAATTGGCTACCAAACCAAAAGTCCAGCGCAGCATAGTAGAAGCGGCGATCGCCCCGATACACTGCGCCAGAATGTATGGAATTACCTGCCGACCAGGAAAAAAACCACTCTGCCAAAAAGCGATAGTTACTGCCGGGTTAAAATGGGCACCACTAATATGCCCAAGAGTATAAATTAGAGCAGCTACTACCGCCCCAAATACAACACTGATACCTAGATGGGTAACAGCATTCTGGCTAATTTGGTTAACTACGACAGCGCCCGTGCCAATAAACACCATAGTGAAAGTACCGATCGCTTCTGCTACCAGATTGCGATCGATGGGAAATAATGTTTGGCCTGATTTTTTGTTCACACTGGGTAAAAACAACTCATAAGGGTTGCTGTTGAGACATGCTCTTATTATTTCAAAAAAAATTGATATGTCAAGAGTAAAGCCACAATTAATTTATTAATCACACATCCGTGCTGGCAAAATGGCGCTGGAACGGCGGTACTCAGCTAGATATTGCTCTAGCATCACAAACTGAGCAAGATTGAGCCGATAGTAAATCCAGCGGCCTTCTTGGCGGGTCTGAACCAACCCGGCAGATTTCAGGACTTTTAAATGAAATGACAGCTTAGATTGGCTGATACTCAGCAGTTCACAAAGTTCACAAACACAGAGTTCATGCTGCCGAAGATGCTCGATCGTTTGAATTCTCAGTGGTTCTGACAGAGCATGAAACACAGCAATAATTTGAGGGGAGGTCTTGGTAAGTACTTCTGCCATCAATTTTTCTTGAAATTAGTTTATCTAGATTATATGCGTGAGCTGAGGTTGTAGCAAGTTCCCAGTTGCAACCAGCTATCGACTTCTTTGTATTGTATTCCCTTTATTGCAGCGGATTAAGGCCGAATTTTTTTAGCTGGCCTATTGATCATCCTCTTCGTTTGTGGTTACAATGTATATACTGTAAGCCTGTGAACTCATGACCTTATCTATTAAAGGGCGAGTTATTAAAGTTGGAAACTCCCAGGGGATTAGAATCCCTAAGCTTTTGCTAGAACAAAGCGGCATTCAAGAAAATGTCGAGATCGAAGTTCGAGATAATCAGCTTATTATCACTGCCGCACCTCGTTCTCGGGTTGGCTGGGCAGAAGCATTTGCTGAGATGGCCAACAACCATGATGATGTATTGCTAGACGATACTACAACTACCTTGTGGGATGAAACAGAATGGGAGTGGTAACAGCTAGATTTGATGTTTTTTTGGTAATTCTTGACCCCACGGTGGGAAGCGAAATTCAAAAAATTGGGCATGATCGACACTGATGAACAAAAAGCCGTTTTAAATGTCTTGGCTGAAATGTTTGCTGAAGATTAAATCAATACTAAATAGCCTGACCCGCCAACCAACCAGTAGTCCAAGCATTTTGAAAATTAAAGCCGCCGGTGATACCATCTACATCAATGATTTCACCGGCAAAATAGAGTCCAGGGCATATTCTGCTAGCCATGGTTTTAAAATCGATTTCTCCTAGCTTGACACCACCACAGGTTACAAACTCTTCCTTAAACGGGCTTTTACCATTGATTTGGAAAGTGCCTCTTTGGAGTTCTTGCAGTAGTCGATCGAGCTTTTTATTGGATAAGCCCGCCCACAGACCATCAACCTCACAATAATTTAACAGCGATACCCACAGCCTTTGGGGCAGTAAAACTGGACAGTTACTCTGAATCGACTTCTGAGGCATCTGAGCCTTCACCGCCAAAATTGTGCTGCGCAGTTTATCAGCCGTAATTTCTGGCAACCAATTCACTAACAACTGTCCCCGATATCCCTGGTCATGCAAAAATCTGGCCGCCCAAGCCGAAAGCTTTAGAGTCGCTGGACCACTCAAACCCCAGTGGGTAATTAACACCGGGCCTGTCTGAGTCAATTTTTTATCGCCCACCAAACTCACCGTCGCCGTTTTCACCGCCACACCGGCCAGATCAGCTAAACGTAGATCGGTGATTTTCAAAGTAAACAAAGAAGAGACGATCGGCTCAATGGTGTGTCCTAGCTCTTTTGCCCAGCGATAGCCGGTGGCGTTGCTGCCAGTGGCTAGGAGTAATCGATCGACTTCCCAACCAGATCTGGTCCGACTACTCAGTCGGAAGCCCTTAGGAGTTTTAGTAATATTGGTAATCGTAGTGCCCGTCCAGATTTTAACTCCGGCATCTTCGGCAGCACTCACTAAACAATCAATAATCGTTTGGGATCGATCGGTTACCGGAAACATCCGGCCATCGGCTTCAGTTTTAAGCTGCACCCCCCGCTGAGCAAACCAAGCCACCGTATCCTGAGGCTGAAAACGACTAAAAGCCCCCCGTAAAGCCCGCTGCCCTCGGGGGTAAAACTGCACCAAAGCCACCGGATCGAAGCAGGCATGAGTCACATTACAGCGTCCACCACCCGATATTTTTACCTTGCCCAGAGGCTGGGGAGCTGCTTCAATCAAGGTGATTGTGGCTTGGGGATGGCGCTCAGCGGCGGTGATGGCTGCAAAGAAGCCTGCGGCTCCGCCACCAATGATCGCAATCTCTGTCATAGAATCTGGACTTATTTTTTGAGAGGAGAACTGGTGGAACTAGTTGTTGGGCTGTTGCTTGGTATTGGCTGTCCGCAATAAGCATTTACCTTGTCGATTACCTGGCCTTCTTTTTTACCCAACGTGCTCAAAGCTTTTACTTTTTCTTGAAAATCATCATCTAACTGTTTTGATTTCGCTACTAGCTTAAGATCTAGCTGTGGATCTTTAATAATAGCATCTGTTATTTCACTGGTGCTTTGTTCTGCTGAAATAACTGCTAGCCGATCGATCGCCTCTTTGGTCTTTTTGGTAATACCTAAATATTCGGTTTGTAGTGTTTGCAACTGCTGATCTTTTAAAGACATTCCCTGAATAGCAGCAATCGCCTTGGCGCTTGTTTCTGCCGACTGCAGAAAGAAAGTAAGATATTCTTTGGCTAGCTTTTTTTGCTCCTCTACACCGTTGAACTTTTTCTTGCCCAAAGCAACGCCATCGGTAGAGTTCTTGGCAAAATAAGCATCTACTTGTCGGTTTGTTTGCACAAAAGTTTCGCAGTCAACCATTTTGCCCGTAGTATTACACCCAGAGACCATCGTAACTAGCAGCAAGATCAGCAATCCGCCAAAAGCCCTTGGCGACAGCAAATTGTGCTGAGTAAAGTCATTTGCGCAGCTTCGCCTTTGGCAATAGTAAGCCATCAACAGCCAATATCGCTTCACTATTTTTATTCCCCACACTAAAAAACCCACTGCATAGATATTAACAGCAAAACCCTCACTCCCAATGAAGTGGGGACAGAGCCGAATGGTATGTCACAAACTACAGTTGTTTGACTTCAGACATGTGCCCCTGCCGCTTTCAGTTTTCTCCTGAGGCAGATGTTGGTTGATCCATAAAGCGCCCTAAGGTGAATACTGTAGCCAAGGATACAGTATCTGAAGGAAAAAGTGGAAATTCTTAAAAATTAGTGCAAAAAATCGAGGTGAGACAGCGAGGTATCGATACGCTGTCTACACCTTAGTCGATTGTAAGAAAAGCTAACTAATTAATGGAGGCAGAACCTTCACTGTCGATATGCTAAATGTAAAAGTTCACATAACTCCATATTCTTTATTTTCTCTTCGGGATTAATACAAATCTCGTAATAAAAGTACTCATTATCTACAGGATCCATCAATGCTTTCTTACAGAGTTTGGGGATGCTACCGATCGAGTGGCTCAGCAGCCCCACCTACGTTTAGGATCAAGCCTTTGCTTGCTTAGACTTTGGATCTACGGCTACTACCTTTGTTATTATTGGCAACCATCACTTTGGCTGGGTTTCAGTAAAATCATAAAACTCTGGTGAATAGAGAGTTAAGAATTTTATCTGAAGTAGAACTGCAAACATTGATTTTTTTTATATTGTGCCCTAAAAGGCTTGATATTCCAAGATCTACCCATATAATAGTGGAGCAAACTCTCCATAATCAAAAGACATATTCCCTTTTCACTAGAAGCACAAATTTTATGAAGCGAAAACTAGTCAATAGACTATTAAACGCCTATGAGTCTCTATCTCGGAACCATAAGCGTTGGCTACTCAGTGTTGCTGATGGAATTATTTTTCTGTTGGCCATCTTTTTAGCCTTTGGCATTAGGTTTCGTTTTACCCTTCAAGGGCTACAGTTGCTGTTGACATATTGGCCAAATATTCTGGCATTTGTGGCATTAAAACTAGTGATTTTTAGGTTGGTGGGTATTTATAAGCCGATTCTGCGTTACACCGGTTTGGAGTTTTTGGCGGCGATTGCCAAGGCTACAGCCCTGAGTTCTGGAATTTGGATCCTGTTTTCTTTTCAATTAGGAGTATGGCCCGTATCTAAAACAGCCCTGGTTATTGATGGGCTGTTAACCTTAATTTTGGTAGTGGCCGCTCGGCTATTAATTCGTTACTCTATTACTTCTATTCATCGCCAGCGACCTGATGGTCGCTCTTTAGAATATGTTTTGGTTTATGGTGCTGGCAGTGCTGGGGTGCAATTAGTCGAAACATTAAAGCATGAGCCGGGGTACCGAGTTGTGGCATTTGTTGATGATAGCCCAGAGCTTCATAACCAAGTACTACGTGGCTATCGTATTTATTCGCCTCAGCAAATTGGAGCATTAATTAACGAAGAAGGTGTTGGCACACTGATTTTAGCTATTCCTTCGATGTCGAAGACCAATCGGAAAAAATTGATCGATCGATTGCAAGATTTGCCAATTAACATCAAAACTGTCCCTACTCTCACCGAAATTTTGACCAACAAAGTTTCCTTGAATGCCATCAGACGAGTGGAGGTCGCCGACTTGCTCGGTCGCGAAGAAATCTTGCCCGAACCAGCACTATTAAGTATCAACATCACGGGCAAAAGTGTCTTGGTTTCCGGGGCCGGGGGGTCGATCGGCTCTGAGCTATGTCGGCAAATTGCCAAGTTGGATCCCACCTGCATAGTGTTGTATGAGCTGAGTGAATTTGCACTGTATAGCATTGATATGGAGCTGGCTAAAGATTATCCCAGTATTCCTCGCCATGCTTACTTAGGAAATGTTACTGACAAAGCCTATCTGAGTGACGCACTCATTCGGCACCAAGTAGAAACCATCTACCATGCTGCGGCTTATAAGCATGTGCCTTTGGTAGAAGCTAATCCATCTCAGGGAGTGCGCAATAATGTTTTGGGGACTTTGGTTGCTGCTCAATGTGCGATCGAAGCCAATGTATCTAACTTTGTATTGATTTCTACCGATAAAGCGGTGCGCCCGACCAATGTGATGGGCGCGAGCAAGCGCTGTGCCGAGCTTTCAATTCAATCCTTAGCCGACCAACCTGGTTGTCCAACCAGGTTTGGAATTGTCCGGTTTGGTAATGTGTTAGACAGCAGTGGCTCGGTAGTGCCGCACTTCCGAAACCTGATTGCTACAGGTCAAGCAATTACAGTTACACATCCCGAAGTAACTCGTTACTTTATGTCGATTCCTGAAGCAGTGCGCTTGGTAATTCAAGCAGGTGCCATGGCTACCGGTGGTGATGTATTTTTGTTAGAAATGGGTGAACCGGTCAGGATTTATGATTTAGCAGAGCAAATGATTCGCCTCAGTGGATTGGTGCCCGGTAAAGATATCAAAATTGAAATTAGTGGGTTAAGACCGGGCGAAAAACTCTATGAAGAGTTACTGATTAATGGAGATAATATTTGTCCAACTCGTCATCCGAAAATCTATTCTGCCCATGAGGAAAAGTTCACTTGGCAAGAGCTAGAGCCGATGCTCCAAGTATTGTTTCAAGCATCTCAGGCCAGTGATACCACTGGAATCGTGCGGCAGCTCCAGAAACTAGTAACTGGCTACACTCCCGATCCCAGGCTGCTGGCCAAGCTGGAGTTAGATTTGCTCCCTGCCCTGCATCCTAGCAGAGCTATTTAGTCTGTAAAAGGAAAAGCCTCAGGATATTTCTGAGGCTTTTTGTCTTTGACTGTGATTACTTTTATCGATTAGCAGGCAATGCCAATGGCTTCGATGTTTCAGTAGGCATGTCTTGCAACAACACTTCTCGAATGAGGCGAGCTGCAAACTTTTGGGCTAAACCACCGGCAATTCGCCGACCCAAATTTTGAGTCTCAGACTTAGTCAAAATCTGGGGAATAATTGGCAGAATGGTCATCGGATCGAAGCCCTTAGTTTCTCGCAAAATGCCCCAAATACGCTGAATATGACCGAGAGTATTCATTGCCGATGTTGTAGATGGATCAGCGTTGACCATGCGTTGACCTTGAATGCGCGCTGTAAAGCGATCCCAAGTAGATTGACCCAAGCCATCTAAACCTCGCACAATTTCGTCAGCTAACTGATCTCGAATATAGGCACCTCGATCGGATAACAAAAAGTCGATCGCCTGATTCAACACTAGGTTCAAATCATAGTCCTCGTTACCTCGGGCATTGTTGAGCAAATTCTCTAAACGATTCCAGCGAAAGTAGCCATCCTTGAACAGCAAATCTTGCAACGAAGCCCTTAACTCTGGAGCAGCATCGGTCAACAAACGCTTAGCCACATAGGGATACGCTTTGCTCATTACTTTGAATTCAGGATCAACCACCACGGCAATTCCTTCGAGGGTAACAAGCGACCTTAAAATCAGGGCATAGTAAGCGGGCACCTGGAAGGGATATTCGTACATCACTCCTGATAACTGATCGGTGATGCTTTTGAAATCTAGCTCGGCTACGTTGGTGCCGCTAGTACCCATGCTGCCGTTAAATACTGCACTGAAGGCTGGGATTATCGGAGTTAGATCGGTATCTGGTGTCAAAAACTCTAGCTTGACGAAGTCTTTGGCCAAGCCATCAAAGTCGCGGTTAATGAGGTGGACGATCGCCTCCAACAAACCATAGCGCTGATAGTCCTTCACTTGGCTCATCATGCCAAAATCTAAGTAGGCCAACTTGCCATTGTGCATTGCGAGCAAGTTACCCGGATGGGGATCAGCATGGAAAAAGCCATGGTCTAATAACTGACGTAGTGAGCATTGCACACCTACTTCTACTAAATAAGCAGCATCGATGCCATTTTCCATCACGGCTTGCATATCAGTCAGCTTCACACCCTCGATCCACTCCATGGTCAGAACCCGACGAGAAGTATAGCCCCAATAGATCTTGGGCACATAGATGTCTTCGAATTTGCCGTAGAGAGCCGCAAATTTTTCGGCGTTACGACCTTCGTTCTCGTAATCCATTTCCTCAAAAATGCGGGTAGCAAACTCATCGGTGATCGCCACCAAGTTGCTGCGAATTTGCTTAAAGGTGTTTTGCGCCCATTGGCAAAGCCCGCGCATCACGTATAAATCTAAGGCAATGTTTTCCACTAAACCGGGACGCTGCACTTTGATTGCGACAGTTTCGCCGGTTTTCAGCTTGCCTTTGTAAACTTGCCCCAAAGAAGCAGCCGCGATCGGCTCGGCACTGATCTCGTCATATATATAGTAAGGACTGTCCCCCAAGCCTTCTTCAATAAACCGGAAAGCAATCTCATTGGGAAACGGCGGAATTTTATCTTGCAGCCGAGTCAATTCTTCTAAGTAAGTAGGGGGTACCAAGTCAGGACGGGTAGAAAGAGCTTGACCAATTTTGATGTAAGCTGGACCGAGCTTCGTGAGCAAGTTGCGCATTTGCACTGCCCGCTTAGATTGATTTTTTGCTAGCTTACCCCAGGTTTTATCCCACCAAATATTTAAAGCAAAAATAATCATGGGCAAAAAGATCGATACTGTTCTGCTCCACACTTCCCACCAGCGCGATCGATAGTATTCGCCAATTACCTCTGGGTCATAATTGCGCCAAGATTTATCGACGATGGTGTCACTCTCTGCCCATCGATCATCGAAACTAATTGGAATTGCTTTGACCTCGATGGATTCTACTTCTGTCAGAGGTGGCTGAGATTGGTAAGCAGTATTCATGGAGTGGAGATCCGCAGTAGGTAAGCTTGTAAAGCATTGTAACAACTTTAGCTGGCTTACAGGTGGCGATCGCCGCATTTTCTATAGGTTAGCGCACGACTTCCCCAAATTCCTCAGCTAATTCTAATTCACGAGTTGCCGATAAATCTTCTAAATAGCTCAGAGTAACCAGAAACTGACACCTCATCTATGTTGGAACCGATGCGCTGATAAAACTTTCCTTCATAGGCGATCGGATCACGGTCAGCCTTCAGTCTCATCAGTAAAATATCTTTATCGTAGTAGCTAACCAAGCGCATATTTTGGCCAATACGGTCTTTAATTGCTTGCTCGATCGGCTGTAACTGCAATTGCTGCATTAGCCACCGCTGAAATTTATCCAAATCTCCTTGCAGATTTTCGGCTTCATGATAAATTCCGGTGATTTTAAAGCCTTTATACTCTGCCGGTTTGATGCCATAGATATCTATAACTCTTTGGGCATCTTGCTCATTGTCTGCAACTCCCACACAAACATATCCGGTAGAACCAGGTGAGTGGTTGGCCATCGCAGTCAAAGTTTTAATCATTTTGTTGAAGCTGGTTGTATCAAACTCTTTTTTGCCATCTAAGCGAGTAAAGCCTTGCTTAAAGTCATACAATGACTGCTCAGTTTTAGATTGACTGAGTAAAGTTTCAAATTCAGTTAACCAGTTATCAGTCGCCGGATCATTTTGAGATCTAGGTTTAAAGCAATTCCGAATAATGCCGCTGACAGCAGCAATATTGGTTTTCTTATTCGCAGAACTCCAGTTGCCGCCACGGGTAATTGCAATATTGCTGCTGACATTCATTAGTGCTTCTGATAATTTACTATAACTAACGACCTCCATTTTTTCTTGGCAAATTAATTCATATAAACTCAAGAATATTACTTGAAAGTACCTGGGCACTGATGAAGAGCTTTGCTCAGAGATAATTTCACTGAATTTTTTGCCAGATTCATCAATTACTTTGCGGATTTCGTTGTAGATGCTCAGGAACTGTTTACGAATATTTTCGGGATCATTTTTTCGCAAAGCTCTTTCTAGCTCTTCTTTACGACGGCCATCGGTCAGCCCATAATATTCATCTAAAATCTCCGAGCTACTAGGCGGAATATTATTTAAGGCAATATAAGCAACTAGGTCAGCAACTATTTCTTCATCCCTAGATTCTCTCACCATCTCCTTGCGAATAATGTTGTTTTTCACCCAGAATATATCGTCTACAACAATTCCATACTCCAACTGCTTATTGGTAATACTAATTTCCTTCATATTATTTAGTAGTAAAATATCTTGAGCTGATGTATCAGTTCTGATTTCGCTAGATACTCTTCTCACCAAATCCGGAAAATCTGCTGTAGCCCCTGCTGCCCGTAAGTCTTGTCGAGACAAGTGTTTACCATTAGAGTTAATCCGCCTAAAAATTTCATCAACTTTCTCGTTGTCATTAAACTGATAAACTGATAGAGGCAGCACATAACTGGCAATAATTTCACACTCAGTGCGATCAAGTAATGGTTTCTTCTGTTGTAACTTTCCTTGGTCTAACAAAGACTTTGATTCCACCATGGTCTGCAAGTCAAAATACTTAGCTTGACCGATTGCATCTCTGGGAATATCAAATTCTCCTTCAATAAAAGAAATTACTGCATTCAGCCGCTGCATTCCATCAATTATTTCATAGACAGATTCATGATCTTTTTCGGTTTCAGCTAGCAGGATAATCGGAACAGGGAAGCCTTGCAGAATTGAATCAATAAAAGCTTTTTTTTCTTCGATCGTCCATACTAACTTGCGCTGATAGCGACGATTTACATAAAAGCGTTGATTGGCATAAAAGTTATAAATCCGCTGCACACTTTCACTTCTAATCGAAAGCTCATTTTGAAAAGAAGAGGAAGATCGACGATCGTAATTATGATACATAACCAAATCCTCTTGATACTAACTGCCTACTATTTGGTTGGAGATTGCTGCCACAGCTTAATTGTATGGTCGCTACTGCTACTTGCCAACAGCATTCCATCGGGACTAAAAGCAATATGATAGACGCTATCTTCGTGACCCATCAGAGTCTGAACGGTTTTACCGCTCTCCATGCTCCAGATCTTAATTGTCTTATCATCGCCAGCACTAGCTAAATATTTGCCATCAGGGCTAAAACAAACCGAGTTAATCGCACTCAAAAAACCATCAAAACTGTGAATGATCTGACCAGTTTTTAAATTCCACATCTTGATCGTGCGATCGTCACTGGCGCTGGCTAACAATTCACCGTTAGGACTAAAGGCGATCGTGTTTACAGAGCTTTCATGTCCATTGAGCGAGAGCATTTCTTGGCCAGTCTTCAGGCTCCAGAGCTTAATGCTCTTATCATGGCTGCCGCTGGCTAAGGCATGACCATTGGAGCTAATTGCCAGACAGTTCACTAAGCTAGTATGTCCATTTAGAGTCCGAATCCGGTTGCCCGTCTTGGTATTCCAGATTTTGATGGTATAGTCCCAGCTACCGCTGATCAGCATTTGAGTGTTGGGAACAAATACCACTGCGGCCACGTTACCAGAGTGGGCTTCGAGAGTGCGCAGCTCTGTACAGCTATGGACTTCCCATAGCTTGACCGTGTGGTCGCCGTTGCCGCTGGCCAACAACTGGCCATCATGACTAAAGGCTACATCAAACACAAACAAATCACCGCTGAGAGTTCTAAACTCTTTGCGTGAGGATAGGTGCCACAGTTTTATTGTTTGGTCGTGGCTGGCACTGGCTAGTACTTGACCATCGGGGCTAAAGCTAATGGAATAAACACTTTCTTCGTGGCCAAGTAGAGTGTCACTAAATTCCCAACGGGGAATAACTTCTACTGGTTTAGGAGTTAAAATGGTAGGCTGTGGAGCTAGCGCCTTTAGTTCCTGGTGGTGATCTTGACGCTGTTGTTTTTGGATTTTAGTCAACAGGGTCGTGTAGCCATGCACTGCGGCACCAGTTAGCCCCAAGCTAACAAAGTATGGTTCGAGCTGGGGCAGTTTGAGATTGTAGGTAGGGTAAAGATGTAGGTAATAGAGATCGATCGAAAAGGCCGCCACTAACTGATACAGAGCAATAATCCCGGCACGAATAGCCCGTACAGCCTGGATTTCATTGTGGTTAGTAGCTTTTAGCTTCTCGGCGATCTGCTCCCAATCCCAGGCGGTCACGCTAATTTTAAAGACTTCAGTGCTCTGTAAGTGCCAAATCCCAGCGTGAATATAAACTCGGTGGTCGCTGATGGTGCCATAAATACCTACAGTGGGCACCGGAGACAGCACCGTATGCAACTGGTGCAAATCGGCTTCACCTACCGGACGCTGGAAAAAATCCCCATAAAATTTAATGGGGACATCGCTGCTGTTGGCATAGTGCCGCTCCAGAAAGTCGCGCATTTCTTCAGGCAGATCCAACTCCAGATCGTGTTTCAGAGAAAGAGGACAAGTGGCACTGACTTTAGGTGGAGCAGCCAAAACTGCTAAGTCATGCTTCTTTTGAGCAGATTGCAAAATGCTATTGGTTTCGGCTCGGTTATAGACAGAGCCAAAATCCCGATTTTCAAAAGCATCGCGGGTATCAAAAGACTGTTGCTCGATTTTGTCAGACTGCCATTCACTGAGACAATTGAGGATGTCTCGGTGTAGCTCATCTAGGTTTTTTTGACTGTCTTCAGCTTGATATCGATCGATAATTTCGGCACAGTGCTGATCGGCCTTCAAATCGGCAGGGATAAAGGCGCAAAAGCCAGAACCAGATACTAGCCCTGCCGTCAGATTAGGCAGTTTGTGAGCAAGCTGCTCAGCAGTATCAATCAGCAGTTGACTCAAGTCGTCAGAAACGGCGGGATAGAGAGGCATGGTATTTGCAGGAAAGCCTACTGAAAGTAGGCTGCTGTTTACAGATGATGTGTTAGCTGAAATCTGAAATTCTGATCTGGGCGCGATAGAATATTTTACAATCCAAGATTAGCAGTATAGCCGCAAAAATAAAACATGCTAGGAAATTTTCAGCAAAGTCAGATCCGCATCGAAGTAGCGGCCAGTGCGACGGCAATTCGGCATCAGCTCTTGTCCCCAGTCTGTCTGCGCCAGTGGTTGGCTCCGGCGAAGCTGTCTTTAGAAAATAATGATTTGTTACGGGTTAACAGCAATTTCTCGATCGAGCTTGGCCCAGTCAAGGTAGATCAAGTGGTGAGTGTGGCTTCGATCGACAGTTTGCGACTAGTTCTCTCGGCAGGCATCGATGGTTATCAAGAGTGGTATTGGGGTGATGGCTGGCTTCAGTCTCGGCTAGAAGGGATTTCGATATTGCCTTTGGGCTTATTACAAACGGCCAACCTGACTCGACTGCGCTGGGCTTTAGCCCAAAACTCTGAAAACTAAAATCAAGGAAAAGCTTAGCTTTTCCTTGTAAAGTTAAACCGTGAGGTTCAAGATAGCGCGAAAGATACTGCAATCATGCCAGCAACTAGTAACAGGCCAATGACTCCAGTGATCGCAAAGTTCCGCTTTTGGCCAGCAGATACTGGTTCTGCTTGATACATTTCTGGCTCTTTAGGAAAGTTGTCGAGCTTGCCAGCCCCATCGTTAACATAAGGCATAATCACTTACTCCTATTTTGATTAGGTACATCTAATAACGTTTTGTGTTGTTGGGTAACGAGCTGTAACAAAAATTTAATGTCTAAATCGGAGAGTTGGCAGTGGAAAGACTCTTGTTAATATATATTGATCGGTGGATTCACGAGGAAAAATGCCTAGTAACAATGCCCAGCACCTACAAGAAATCGAAGCCTACCTCGATCGACTCATTGAATCTCTCCAGCGCGGTGAGTTGCCGGTGAATTTGCAGCGCACCAAAGAAGTCTTTGACCCGGCAGTGATGGCCGAAGTAGAGCGGCTGAGTATTCCGATCGAAAAGTTCATTGCCATCTTTAATGATGTCCCCAACCTGTTTAGTGCCTACGCGATCGATGCTACCATCACTGCCACCAGCTACGACCATGCCGATAGCCCGGTGACTTTTGAGCGCATGACCCGAGGTAACTATTGGCTGTTACCCTTGGCTGCCTCTCCAGATAACGCTTGGTTGGTGCCGAACCCCTTAAAGAAAATTACGTTCGATCGAACTAGTTCAGTCAACCTGTGCTTTGATTTGCCAAAAGAAGGAAATCTGGCGAGTTTTAATCTGCTGCAACCGGCGTTGGTCAAAATGTTACCAACGGTGCCATTGACTTGGAAGCTGATGGATGTAGGCAAAATGGGGGGATATACTGCGGCAGCTAACCAGTCTAATCGCCCCGTTATTTCCACCGCTCCACCGACAGAAAGTAGCTTGGTGGCTTATGGTGGCATGACAGAAGCTGAAGTGGAAAGGATTGTGGGACGGATGATTAATGATCGAATGAGTGCTATTACTAGTGGCATTGAATCACGATTAAGTGGTATTGGCAATACTGCGAAGCAGCAGGCAGCTTTGTTAATTGATCGAGTTAAAGGCCAAAGCCACCGTGATGATGATGATGAACCAAGAGAAAATCGTAGATCGGGTATTAAGGACGGCAAGGAACCAGTTGACCGATTAAACACCTGGAAAAAGTCACTTACTGACTTTATTGCTCCCAAAGACGACTAAGATTAGCTCTGGCATTGCGCCGAAACATATAGGGCTTAATTCTTTTTAGGGCAGAACCCCGAAAATTTTCTTGATATTCTTCATCACTCATCACCGCTAACTCTGCCAGTGAAATATTTACTCGCTGGGGATTCACTACAAACTCCTCTACATCAGTAGCCTGAGCAAACCGCTGATTCCAAGGACAGATATCCTGGCAAATATCGCAACCCGCCACCCAACCTTGCAGATTTTGACGGATCGATTCTGGTAACGCTTCCGCTCGGTTTTCGATCGTGTGGTAAGCAATGCAACGCCCAGCATCCACCACAAACGGTGCAACAATTGCCTGGGTGGGGCAGGCCGTGAGGCAACGAGTGCAAGTACCGCAATATTCTTGATGGGGTCGATCGGGGCTAATCTCTAAATCAGTAATAATTTCCCCCAAAAATACCCAAGAACCATATTCTCGTGTGATCAAATTACCATTTTTACCTATCCAACCCAAACCAGCCGCTTCTGCCCACACCTTATCGCCGATCGGTCCGGTGTCGGCATAGTACCGAAAATGATTGTCAGGATAAATTGCTTGCAGCCACTGGTGCAAAGCCTTCAGCTTTTTGGTACAAACCTTATGATAGTCCTTACCCCAAGCATACCGAGAAATCTTGGCCGCCTCAGCAGGTCTAACATCTGGTTGGTAGTAGTTGAGAGCAACGGCAATTATCGATTTTGCAGTCGGCAAAATCTCACGCGGATCTTGGCGACGAGGATTGGTCATCCATTGCATTTCGGCATGGTAGCCCTGGCCTAGCCATTGATCTAGCCGATCGGCAGTTTTTTGCACTAGCTGAGGCTCGATCGCCGCGATGCCCACCAAATGAAAACCGATGTCTTTGGCCTGTTTTTTGATGTAGGTGGAATCGATCAAATATAGCTCCTCTATTTTTTCACCAACTTGCTAGAATCCACTCGCAGGGGCTTGCCAACCTGACAGATGGTCACAATATCAGTGGGCAAGGTTCCGATCGCGCTGATTGCCACGCCGTCTTGATGCGGGAAGTTACCTAGCAATTCATATTTGGTGCCATCGGCAGTAACTAACTGGTAACAAACCCCAGATACTTCGATTTTTTTGACCGTGCCGATAATATTGACTTGGGGCAGGTTGACAAATCCAGGAGTTTCGGCGGCAAAGGCCGGATTGTTTAAAAATAAGCTCAGACAGAGAACGCAAAGATAGATCAATCGCATGGGCTGAGGTTGGTGAGTGAAGATGATATCAGATTAGCATTTTGATCGCTTACTTTGGCTTGCCACTAAATGTCATTTTTGCCACCAATATCGTTCACGGAGTGTTTCTGAAAGAGCCGCGCTTAAAGTTGGTACTCGTCTTGAGCATCTCGACGATCTTATTAAGTCCTTTTGCCTAGTGTATTCTTTACCATCCAATAATTTTAGAGTAATTCATCCATCAAATAGCGGGGATGAACTAGTGATATTGGCTGATGGAGAACTGGAAAATCATCGCTTACACTGTGGAACAAGAACCCAAAATATTAGCCGATTTAGCAGCACCTTTAACCCCGCAAAGCCTTCATTGCTCCACAGTTAATATTTAATCCCAAATTGTCCGCCATACATTATATGTTCCAGGTATATTCTGAATGTTAGATGCTGCCAAGAGCACAAGTCGTGTCACTCGCCTGCAAACCGAAAAAGGCAAAAAAAACATTGTAGCGATGTTTGCCCTGATCTCGATCGGTTTCTCTGCCCTCACCCTGATCTTACAAGTTGTTGTAGTTAACAACGTCATTAGCATTGCTCGCAAACCCGCTCCATCCCTCGTGCAACTCAGCGATGGCCAAGCCATCAAAGTACAAGCTGTAGGTAGCCAAGAGCGATCAACAGAAGTAGTTCAGCAATTCGTTACCGACTCATTAATAATGTTGATGTCTTGGACAAATGAACTGCCTGCTGCCAGCGGCGAACAAAAAGTGACCGACCCTGGTTCCTTGGTCAAAACCAAACAGGGGGACAAAAGAATCACTTCTTCAGCCTTCCAGGCTAGCTTCACCTTCGGCGAAGGACTGCGGGGAGAACTAGTAAAAATTTTGGCGGATATGACCCCAACAGAAGTCTTTAAGGGCAACACCAAAACCACCCTCAAATTTCAGCATGTCACATTACCTACCCTGGTAGATAAAGATCAAATGGGTAAATGGAAAATTAACGTTGTCGCTACCCTCATTCAATATCAGCAAGGTCGTGGTGATACCATCCAGATTCCTTTTAACAAAGAAATAATTGTACAGGCGATCGATACCCCTGATTTACCCAAAGGTGGCAAATTCTCTAACGAGCTGGAATCATTGATACACACTATTCGTCAAGCCGGATTAGAAATTGTCTCTATGAAAGATATCGAAGGTGCCGAACCCAATCAGCTCACTGTCCCCGGTAAGCCCGCTGATAAAGCTGGAACCCAATCCACCAAACCATCTTCTCAACCATCCAATAGTTCAACCACTACAACCCAGGAACAGAAATAAATGGATACTTTCAAGAATCAAGCCCCCGATACCACTCCTACGATTCCAGATATGGCTGAGTTGATGGGCTTAGACCTAGAAACAGATGATCCAGCTAGTAGTATCTCGCGCCCCATGCCAGCGGAGCAAGCTGCCGAAGAATTTTCTGAAGAATTTGATAGCACGGAGTTTGTCCCCGAAGGCATCCCGGCCAAAGAGCAAGCAGCTGATATCATTAATGATGCCGAATTCAATCCAGAAAAAAATCGCACCAAAGTCAGCTTTCAGCACAACGGCATAGCTAAAACCTTACTGGTGAGCGGTGCCGGTTTAGCAGTAATTGTGGGTGGGATGAGCTTCTTTCAGGGTCAATTACCCAAACAGCAAGTAGCCCAAGTAGTTAAGAAAAAAGACCCAGCAGATGACAAGGTTTCTACGGCTCAAGCTGCACTTACCAAAGCTCAGCAGTCTGAATCAGAAACTAAAGCCCAACTGGCTCTCGCTAGACAAAAGGATTCTTTGGTACAGGCTCAACAGCCCGATCCAGCTAAAAGTAGTCAGTCAGAGCCAATCACTGTCGCTAAAGCATCTTTAGATACTACTCCTCCTGTTGTAGTGGTGCCCAGAACCACAGCCAACAACCTTGTACCTGTAAACGTTGCACCTGTAGCTACGCCCGTTCCTGCCAGAGCAAAGCCCAGAATAATTGCCCCTGTACAAGCAGTTGTGACTCCAGCAAAATCTTTAGTCGCAGCTCCTGTGGCTCGCCCCATAGCTCAACCGTCGCCGACAAATAAGCGACAGCCAGTGGTACAAGAGGTGCAAATAGCTGCTAATAAGTCTTCCCTGAAATCTTTAAAAGCAATCGCTAGTCCCGGTCTTGGAACACCGATCATCACCTATGGAACTCCCGATTCTAGAACTAAAAATATCAACAATCAGCCATCAGACCCTTATGCCGAGTTGCAGCAACTAGCTGCTGTGGGTCGTTTTGGCACAGTGTCTTCAGGGGTAGAAGTGGCACCGCCACCTAGCCTCAACCCAGGTAATAGTCTGCGTAGCAATATTCCTGTGGCTCCAGTGGGCTTGGCGGTGACTGCTAACTTGCCACCATTGTCTCAGTATTTTCAAAACTTTACTGGCCAAGAGTCGGAAGCCAATGCCAACAATCAAATCAGCTCTTCTGCCAGCACAGGGACACGCACTGCTTATGCAAACCAAAGAGCAATCATGGGCAGTAAGTCTATAGACAAAGAACCTGCCAAAGAAGCTACCGTAATTAAAAATATTCCGGCAGCGACTTCAGAAACCAACATTAAACACAAAGAATTAGAAAACAGCCCTAAGCTTACAGCAGCTTCTGCACTCACCGCCTTTGTAACTAAAAACCAAGAAGCTGTTAATGATAATCCTACTGAAAGCCTGATCGAAAGCAACACTCAGAAACCACTATCACCAACTAGTCCCATTAAAGTTGCAGAAGCACCATTAATGATTCGCACTCTGTTAGTAGGTACTTCCGCCAAAGGCTCTACGCTTACCCCGGTACTATGGGGATCTGGCACCAGCAGTACTGCCAAGTTCTTATTGAAGCTGGATGAACCAATGTTAGATGGCAATAATAAGGAAGCATTTCCGGCGGGGACACAGTTTGTAGTGACCGCCAGACCTGCCAATAACAGCATTGGTTTGGCTGAGCTAGAAGTTGTCTCTACCATCATTAAGGGTATGGAGTTTGCAGCTCCTGGCGGCTCGATCGTGATTCGTGACGACCAAGGTGGTTTGTTAATTGGCGAAGACTATTTCAAGCGAAATGAAAACATTGCTAGTCGTGATATGTGGAGCGTCTTTACTGGTGCTCTGGGCAGTGTAGGGCGAATTTTAAATCAGCCTACCAGTACCGTTTCTTCTAGTATCAATGGCGGCATTCTCAACAATAGTAGTGTTGTCACCAATCGAGATCCTAATATTCTTGGTGCGGTATTAGAAGGTGGGTTTAGAGATCTCTCCGGCGTTCTTTCCCAACGCAACCAACAGGCTATTCAAGAACTAGCCGGTAGACCTAATATATACCAAATCCCTAAAGGACGTGGCATTCGGGTCTTTGTCAACCAATCCATGACTTTTTAGGAGTAACTATGCCACCCAAGATTTTTTTGGGAGGCTGCGTCACTGCTGCCTTCCTCTTTTTTACTTCCAATGCCCAAGCAGAAATCAGTTTTCGGCAGGTGTCGATCGGCCAGAGCCAGGGCATCAAGGGTAAAGATTTACCGACTCTAGAAATATCTCCCTTGTGGGGTTTAACTATTAGCTTCCTGAAAACCAACGAAGTAGTGCAGCAGGTGCGTATTAGCGATCCAGCTAAAGTGGCAGTAGATTTTGATTCTCCCTTAAGTGGTGGTCTAGAACCCCGAGCGTCTCTGCAACTGGCAACCCAACCTGGAAACCCAGGCCGCAGTATTAGCGGCGCTTCGGTAATTTACTTACGACAGCTCGGCGATCCGTTTAAGCTGCCTACTCGCTTAACAGCTAAGGCCAAAAGAAGCAGTAAGCTGCCGTTGACTGTGATTACCCTAGATAAAACTAATCAGCGTAAACTCTATCAGTTTTTGTTAGTGCTCGGTAAAGATACTAACTATAGCACTGTAGAAATAGTGCCAGATAGTTTTTTTGCTAGTCCGGTTACTCCCGTGATTTTGCCCCCGCCGATCGACATTGCTCAAGAGTTTAGTAACGGTATGGCCTTGGCTACCAAAAAGAACCTGCTGGTTCCAGGTAGTCCTCTGGATCAGCGCTTAAAAGTGTTGCAAAAAATCTTGCAAACTGGTGCTTCGCTAGAAGTTGCGGCTCAACAAACCAATGTGCCAATGCGAATTGTCAATCAAATTATGCAGCTAAAATCATGATCGATTTATCGCAAATGAGAAAAAAATTAATTCAACGCTGGCTCATTGGGCTGGTTGCAATTAGTTATTGGCTGTGGGGTAGTTGGATGGCTCCAGCGATCGCCTTAACCTCTACCACGCCTACTTTGGCTGCGGAGATAGTGAACCTACCACTAACTCCCCTGAAACAATTTCCGGCAATTCCTTGTACTAGTCAGTTGCAGAGTCAATTTAACCAACAGGCCAAAATTCCTTTTAGCTGCAATTTGGGTGAGCTTCTATCTCCCGAGCGGGTATTGGCGATCGGGAATTTTGCTGGATTAGGACTAACCCAACTCGATCTAAAAGAGATTGCTCGCAAGAATAACATTGATTTGGGCCAAATTGGTGCCGACCAGCTCCAAAATCTTTATGGTTTAATTACCCCCAATAAATTGTTGGGCGATCGATTTAACAATGTATTTAATGGTCAGCTTTTGGGTGATTTACCCTTAATCAAAGAAGCCCTGATTCAAGACATCACCAATAAAATTCAAATTGGTGACCTGGCTCAACTGCAACCCCTGAATGACCTGCTCCAGCAAGCCCAAGGCTATGCAGATTTTCTGAATCCTGAACAGCTTAAAGAACAAATATCTAAGCTGGCTTTGGATCAAATAGTTGGAGTACTACCCAGCTTTGGAGATTTTTCTCTATCTAACTTGCCAATTTCTGTATTGCAGTCATTTAATGTCAATGATGCTATCCCAGGACTAATTAATCAGGCATTGGGCAGTATTCCAGGCGTAGAATCTTTAATGATTGGTGACTTGGGGGCGATCGGCCTCCCCAATCTCTCTTTGTCGCAGTTGCCCAACCCACTTTCATTGGTTGGAGGCTTCAGCATCGGACAATTTGATATACCCCTAAGTGGTGACGAAAAAGACCCAGGTCGTCATCTGGCAGGTGGCATTCCAGAAGGCGATTATCAATTGCGCAAGCAAAAATGTAGTGATAAATGCAAATTCGCGGAAATCAGCTCACCAATTCCGACCTATCATGGAGCGGCTTGGGTGGATGGAAATGAACATTGGGTGCCCGATGGATTTGGCGTAGTTTGTTGGGCATGGCCAGGTGGCTGCAAGGGACCCGCCGGGAATCATCCTTTTGGCAAGTATGTTCGCCTGCTATTAACTAATATTGATGCATCGGCTGGTACTGCTCAGCTCTCTATGACCTTTCCCATCTGTTGGGATGTATGGTTTGTGGGTACTACTTGTACTCCGGCAATTTTTCCAATTCCCAGCGGTATACCTATTTATACGGTGCGTGAAGGAGACTGGCTACCATTTGTCCCGCCGGTTAACTATGGGGATAAAAATGCTAATTGGTCGCCACCAAATTCTCCTGATAAACCGATTTCTCGATCAATCGCCTAATACCTACTTTTTCACTATGATGCAGCGCTTTTTTTACTTAATTTTAGCTATTTGTACTGCTGGCTTAGTAGTATTCGGAGCAGTCCTGCAGCCGACTGTTGAAGCTGTGGCTGCCCAGCAGCAATTTTGTGCTGCTGGCGGGATAATGGTGGCACAAGTCGAAAATCCTCATCCTTCCATTACTGGCGATCGACCAATGCAGTCTTTTACGCTATTTGCCATGCCTAATAGCTGGTTCAAACTAGTAGGAACAGAGGCACAGGGGAAATGCTTTGACTACATTGCTCAAAAAACAGACTATGTGACCCTGACTGCTTTTATGCCGGTAGAGTTAGCTACAGATTTAGTGACTCAGCGCTGGCATAAGTCTTCAGATCAATCGATCCAATCGGTGATTGCTGCCAGTGTGACTGATCGCCAGGTATGGTTGGCTCCCGAAGATGCTCTGGCTCTTCATCATCTTGGATACCAAATCCCCTCCGAGGCCAAGGTATTAACACCACTAAGTCTTTATCAATTCACCACTGTTAAAACTTCAGAGCCAAGATAAAAACTTTACAGTGAAATGCTTATTAGTGATCGCTATCATTATTGGTAAGTATTTTTACTTGCGTGCATCAAAAAAAATGCATTCTGCTCTTTTTGATATAAAAGATAATTTATTATGGCATCAAATTATGAATTGAAATATTGAATAGAATCGTTCCTCTTAAGAAGAAATGGTAATAATATTTGAACTTCATTTTCAGAATATGCAAACTGAATTCAAGAGTGTTACTAATTGACTTGCAAATTAAATTAAGCTACATTATCTGAATTACTTCCTTTACTACACATGCGAGATATTTTATGACTAATTCGTTGACAACTGAAGCCAGTGTTATTCAAAATATGCATAACTCTACTAATGTTAACCACTCAAATAGTGAGCAAATAGCTCTCGGCCCACTCGCAATAGCAATCATTGGAGGGGTAATAGCGGGGTTAGTATTATATGGAGCTTCAAAGATTACAGATAACGCCCTGAAAAGTGGGGAGCTTCTGAGAGCGATGAGTTATCCGGCTCAAAGTGCGTTAGAGCAAAAGGCAAGAGAGATAAATAGGCTGACTCTCAGAATAAGACAAGAAGAAGGGTTCTCCAGAGGACTTACTACTGGTAATTCGCAGCTCCTTAGAAGAGAACTTGCCGATAAGTATCGAGAAGCTTCTAAAATTCTAACTGATGACTTAGATAGCATAATTTTAAACGATCCTAAAATGAAATCAATTGCTATTGATGCAGCTTCTGCTTTGCTAACAAGAGCTAATTCGGTAGAAAGAGGTGGTATACTTCCTCCTGGGTTTGAGCCAGAGTCTCTTCGTTCCAGCAGTACTAATAATGACTCAGTAGTAGCCAGTTTACCAAAAATGAGTATGGTATCAGGAGATAGTCTAGCAGAAAGAAGATCTGAAGCAATTATCACTGAGTTAGAAAAAGCTGGGATTTCACAAAATAGTAGTGACTTTAAATCTGCTTTCATAGGAGTTGTCAAAAACCTTACAAATCTCGAGACTGATGAGAAAAAAGATATTCTCACCACGCAAGGATTTAGCAGTAAAGTTCTTGAGACTCAACGACTGATGAATTCTTAACTTTACCCCTACTTAATGAGATTCTATAGCAGTTTCGGCTCGAACGTGGTGTCAATAATTTTTACATAGTAAGGCTTAGAATCACCTAAAATCATTTTATCCGAGCTGGAACCACTATGTCATCTCACCTATCATGAAACTGCTAGAAAACAAGAAATAAGGTTCCGAATAAACACACATATCACTTTATAGAGAGAAATGTGCCAGACTTGATTTTCTTTTAGTGCTGCTAGCCTTGATTGGCATCTCTGATTTTTACTTTTAGAGTAAGTATTCAGGTGCTAGAAGCTATATTCAGAGAGACTTTCATTTTATCAAATCGGGGTAAAGGATTTTCGATTCGCAATAAGTGACCGTGTTAAGC
>JAYUSV010000541.1:0-9726 GCA_043755495.1 Synechococcales cyanobacterium | reverse complement strand
GGGAACACCCTTTATTGATTTCCTTGGTTTTCATTGTGTTCTTAAGCGAACCGTATTGGGAAAAGTCTTTTCACCAGCGGTGTTAGAATTGAGCGACTTCTTTTCTTTGCCATATGCACCGTACTGCGACTATTTCTAGTGAATCAGCATCGATTGAAAACACGATTTTTGTTGAACAAACCCCGGCACCGATCGTGATCATCACTTCCGCAGATACCGATTTGCAAGCTTTGGCGCAAGTGTGGGCACAGATGCCAGTTGGGTTCCCAGAAGTACGAGCCTTAAATATTTTGGCAGTGCAGCAGCAAGTGGTGATCGATACCTATGCTGAAGAAGTATTAGCTCAAGCTAAAGTAGTCGTGGTGCGGTTGTTAGGTGGTGTGGGCTACTGGTCTTATGGTTTAGAAGTGGTGCGAGAATTAGCAGCCGCCAATAGCATCGCGCTGATTTTGATTCCTGGCGACGACCAGCCAGATTTGTCTTTGTTGAGTCGATCGACTGTCCCTCTAGATGAAGTCAACCAATTTTGGCGCTACTGGATTGCTGGTGGCAGCGAAAATTTGCGTCAGTCTTTGTATTTTGTGGCGCAGCGCTATCTGAAAATGGACTGTGATTATTTACCGCCCGCAGTAGTGCCCAAAGTTGGTATTGCTCCGGTGAGGCAACATGGCCAACAAAATCAGCGCCAAGTAGCGATCTTGTTCTACCGCGCTCATTATTTGGTGGGTAACATGGCAGCGGTGAATGCTTTGTGCGATGCTTTGATCGATCGAAATCTCACTCCTTTACCGATCTTTGTCTCCTCCCTGCGCGATCCAGAAGTCCAAGCTGCTTTGTTAGAATATTGTCATGCCAAAGTTGATGTAGTCCTCAACACCACCAGTTTTTCGCTGATTGCCCCAGCACCTCTGTACCCCGCAGTCCTTAAAGAGCTAGACACCAATGAACTTTGGGCAAAATTAGATCTACCGATTTTACAAGTAATTACCAGCGGCGGCAGTGTGACCGATTGGCAAAACTCTTTAATGGGTCTATCGCCCAGTGATAACGCCATGAATATTGCGCTGCCAGAAGTTGATGGCCGGATTATTAGTCGGGCAGTATCTTTCAAAGCCCTGCAAACTCGACACCCGGTCTTGCAAACCGATGTATTGGGCTATCAGCCAGTGGCCGATCGCATTCAATTTGTAGCTGACCTGGCAGCTAACTGGGTCAAACTTCGGCAAACCCCTCCCCCAGAGCAAAAGATCGCCTTAATATTGGCAAACTACCCCAACCGTGATGGTCGATTAGCTAACGGCGTAGGTTTAGATACTCCGGCAAGCTGCGTCGAGATTTTGAAAGCGCTGCAAGCAGCAGGGTATGTTACTGCCGATTTGCCTGTGGATGGCGATGAACTGATTCGGTGGTTGACCAAGGGAGTGACTAATGATCCAGAAGGTCGATCGATTCGGCCAGTTCTACAACAACTAGAGTTATCAGCATATTTAGAGTTCTTTAATGGTTTACCCGATGCGGTTAGATCAGCCATGAATCAACGCTGGGGCGAGGCAAATAGTAACTTACCAGTTCCCGGAATCCAACTCGGCAATATTTTCGTCGGAGTTCAACCAGCGCGCGGCTACGATCGAGATCCTAATTTAAACTATCACGCCCCAGATTTAGAGCCAACTCATGACTATTTAGCTTTTTATGAATGGATTCGGAATAGTTTTGGTGCCCAGGCGATTGTCCATGTAGGCAAACATGGCAACCTAGAATGGCTCCCTGGCAAAAGTGTGGCTCTCTCAAAAGAGTGTTACCCAGAAATTGCCTTGGGAGCAATGCCCCATTTCTACCCTTTTATAGTTAATGATCCCGGTGAAGGCTCTCAGGCTAAACGTCGCTCTCAGGCTGTGATTCTCGATCATCTTACGCCTCCTATGACCAGAGCAGAACTATACGGAGATCTCCAAAATCTCGAAAACTTGGTAGATGAATACTATGAAGCTATGAGTCTTAACCCAGGCCGGATGGTGGGATTACAGCAAAAAATTGTAGAACTACTAGCAAACAGTAATCTCCGAGAAGATTTTGGTATTACTGCCAACGAACTACAGCAACGCTTCGGTGATACAGTGTTGAATCATTTAGATCGATCGCTCTGTGAACTCAAAGAAGCCCAAATTCGTGATGGTCTTCACATCCTAGGTTGTTGTCCTACTGGTGATCAGCTCAGAGATTTAATTATTTCGATCGCTCGCCACCCTCAAGCCGGAAGATTAGGGCTGACTAAGGCGATCACCCTAGATAACAACTATGATTTTGATCCATTGACTGCCGATCCAGCCCAATCACTAAAGGGAGATTTGCGGAATGTAGGAAACGCGATCGCTGATATAGAACTCCAAGCTATCAAGTTAATTCAAGGATTATTGGCAACAAATGACGATTTGAAGTCTAGGAATATCAGGGAAAACAATGAGTCGCTCTCATCAGCCACCCAAGCAGAACTAGAATGGATCGATCGATTCCTCATTCCCAGCCTCTATCAAACCAATCAAGAAATCACCAATTTAATCCACGGACTCAGCGGCGGCTATATCCCCGCTGGGCCATCTGGCGCACCCACCCGTGGTCGCCCAGAAGTCTTACCCACTGGTCGCAATTTCTACTCAGTAGATATCCGTGCCGTTCCCACCGAAAGCGCTTGGGATGTAGGCCGCAGGGCTGCTGAAACATTGGTTGAACGCTACACCCAAGAAAATGGCGAATATCCCAAAACTCTGGGTCTCTCTATTTGGGGTACGGCTACCATGCGGACTGGCGGCGACGATCTGGCCGAGGCACTGGCTTTACTGGGAGTCCGACCACTATGGGACGGGGCATCTCGGCGAGTTGTAGATTTCGAGGTTTTGCCATTAGCAATCTTGGGTAGACCACGAGTTGATGTCACCTTAAGGGTTTCGGGATTTTTCCGCGATGCTTTCCCCAATTTAATTGAATTGTTCGATCGAGCAGTAGTAGCGGTAGCCTCGCTAAATGAATCAGCCGAGATGAATCCCTTGGCCGATCAAGTCCAAAAAGAAACCCAATCTGGGCTAGCCGCTGGCCTAGAAATCTCGGCGGCCTTGGATCGGGCTAGTTATCGAGTTTTTGGTTCTAAACCAGGAGCCTATGGGGCGGGTTTACAAGGTTTGATTGATGGTCAAAATTGGGAAAGCGATCGAGATTTAGCCACTGCCTATATTAACTGGAGTAGCTATGCCTATCGGGGAGCAGGAGTGGGCACAGCGGCCCCCGAAGCTTTTCAGCAGCGCTTAGTCGGAATGCAGATCGTGCTGCAAAACCAAGATAACCGTGAGCATGATTTGTTGGATTCTGATGACTACTATCAATTCCAAGGTGGTTTGACGGCGGCGATTAAAACCATCAGTGGCAATATACCTACAGTTTACTGTGGTGATAATTCCACTATGGCACAGCCCAAGGTGCGTACATTAAATGAAGAAATTGCTAAGGTCTATCGATCAAGAGTAGTTAACCCCAAGTGGATTGATGGAGCAATGCGCCATGGCTATAAAGGGGCAGCAGAAATGGCGGCAACTATGGATTTTTTGTTTGCCTATGATGCTACTACCAACTGTGTAGCTGACCATATGTATCAGGGAATAGCAGAAGCGTATTTGCTAGATCCAAAAGTCCAGGAGTTCATGGAGCGCTGTAATCCTTGGGCGGCCAGAGACATCGCCGATCGATTACTAGAGGCCAATCAACGGGACATGTGGCCGGGTGCTGAGAGTAAAATGCTCGATCGACTTCAAGAAATCTCGCTGACCATGGAAGCAGAAGTGGAAAGCACATTGATTAATGAGCCTGTTAATGACTCCCCGTCTTCGAGATTGAAAAGGTCTGGTTCTTGAAATTTTGAATTATATCATCTTGACTGTTTGTGGATAATCCAATATCCTCAAACCCATGTCCTGAAAATCAATGAGTTTCTCTGGTTTGCTCGCTGATTACAGCACTCCAGTTATCATTCTGAATCTTGGCAGCTAGATCTTGGGATGCTGCCGATTCTTCTTTGTGCAGAGAGCCATCGGCCATTGCTTTGCGTAACTTTAGTTTCTTTTCTTCGTAGATTACTCGATCGGCTTCTGACATTACCTGAGCTGCGGCATCCCGCACAGTACTAGCCCAGTCGGTGCTGCCAGCAATGTTTCCTGGTGGATGGCTGGGCAGTTCGCCAATCCATCGATCGCGTAGTTGCTCCATTTCTTCTCGCTTCGGAAACTTGAAGGGCTGCACCCGCACCAAAGCACAAACTTCCGAGCCATGGGCGGTGAGGTGGCTCCGTAAGGAGAGGGTCACATTGCGAGAGTAACCAACATATTGGGTTTGCTGGCTATCGTTGAGTACGGCGTAGACTCCGGCGACTTTGGCATTCTGAGCAGCTTTACACCAATCTTCGATAGAGGTATCGGTGATGATGGTGGCAACCTCAGAAGCTGTTTCCGCTCCATGTTCATCGGTGGAGCTATACAGAAAATCATGCAGACCACGGTGCTCTTGGGGGACATTTTGATGCTCGATCGCTGCGCTTGCACCTTCAGAGCTGACTGCGATCGACTTAGAATCTTTGCTACTCACTTTGGTTCATCTCCACAAAATCTTCCTCATTATCGTCTGGATTGGCTGGACAATTATGGCTTCCTTGATTATTGCATCACAGTCGAAGAGAATATAGTGTATCAACTTGGGCTTTACATGGAGCTTTCACACCAGATTTAGATTGCAAGCAACGGCCAATGGTATCAAATAATACCAGTCAATAAAGATATTCTTTGATGGCAATTTAAGATCTTGGTGCTAATCTTGAAACCACCCCCAGTATTTTTGAGCAAAGTAAAATCCATACTTAGTTCTTAAGTACTATAAGTAATGTGCGTACTTGACTTCTGGACTTTTTATGACCTTTGTTGGCTTGCATATTCACAGTGATTACAGTCTGCTCGACGGAGCTAGTCAACTGCCTGAGCTAGCCGATCGAGCGGTGGCTTTGGGGATGCCTGCTATTGCCCTGACTGATCATGGGGTAATGTATGGGGCGATCGAACTGATCAAAGTCTGCCGTAACAAAGGCATCAAGCCGATCATCGGCAACGAAATGTATGTGATCGATGGCGACTATCGCGAACAAAAGCGCCGCCAGAAGTTTCACCAGGTGGTGTTAGCCAAAAATACCCAGGGATACAAAAATTTAGTTAAGCTCACCACCATCTCGCACTTAGAGGGCTTTCAGGGTAAAGGCATCTTTGCTCGACCTTGCATCAACCGCGAGGTGCTAGAGCAATACAAAGAAGGCTTAATGGTGACTAGCGCTTGCTTGGGAGGCGAAATTCCTCAGGCGATTATGGCCGGAAGTTTAGACTATGCCCGCAAGGCAGCGGCTTGGTACAAAAAAGTTTTTGGCGAAGATTTTTATCTAGAGATTCAAGATCATGGCTCACGGGAAGACCGCATTGTTAACGTTGAGATTGTGCGGATCGCCCGAGAACTTGATATCGAGATTATTGCCACTAATGATTCTCACTTTATTTCTTGCCAAGACGTAGAAGCCCATGATGCGCTGCTCTGTATCCAGACCAATACGCTGATCAGCGAAGACAAGCGGATGCGCTACAGCGGCACGGAATACCTAAAATCTGCCGAAGAAATGGCGCTGCTGTTTCGGGATCATCTGCCAGCAGATGTGATTGCTGAGGCGATCGCCAACACCCTCAAAGTAGCTGATAAAGTCCAGCCCTATAATGTTTTGGGTGAACCACGTATTCCCGACTTTCCGCTGCCACCCGGTCATACCCAGGCTACTTATGTAGAAGAAATCGCCCGCAATGGTCTAAAAACCTTACAGAAAGTTAAAAACTTCCAAGATATCAGCCAAGAATACCGCGATCGGCTGGATTATGAGCTGAAGATGATTGAGCAGATGGGTTTCTCGGCCTACTTTTTGGTGGTGTGGGATTACATTAAGTTTGCCCGCGATCGAGGTATCCCCGTCGGGCCAGGACGTGGCTCCGCAGCAGGCTCTCTGGTGGCCTATGCCATGCGAATTACCAATATTGACCCAGTGCATCATGGTTTGGTGTTTGAGCGCTTCTTGAACCCCGAACGGAAGTCGATGCCAGATATTGATACCGACTTTTGCATTGAGCGGCGGGATGAGGTGATTCAGTATGTAACTCAGAAATATGGCACCGAGCGGGTAGCGCAGATTATTACGTTTAACCGCATGACTTCCAAGGCGGTATTGAAAGACGTGGCGCGGGTGTTAGATATTGCTTATGCCGATTCCAACAAGATGGCCAAATATATTCCGACGGTGCGGGGTAAGCCCACTAAGTTGGGGGTAATGATTTCAGCTAAAACGCCAGCGATCGAGTTTAAGCAGGCTTACGAAACGGCTTTTTTTCAGACCAATACGCCCGGCATTACCATCTCTGGTAAGCAGTGGATTGATATGGCGATGCGGATTGAAGGCACTAACAAAACTTTTGGAGTTCACGCGGCTGGAGTGGTGATTTCGGCGCAGCCCTTGGATGAAATTGTGCCCCTTCAACGCAACAATGATGGCTCTGTGATCACTCAATACTACATGGAAGACCTAGATGCTTTGGGTCTATTGAAAATGGACTTTTTGGGTCTGAGAAATTTAACTATTATTCAGAACGCAGTAGATTTAATTTTTCAAAATAAAGGTGATGTAATTGACCCTGATGAAATTACGTTTGAAGAACGTCGCGCAATTTCTATCCAACGTAAAAATGAGGGCAAAGCTGGTGGTAAGAAACGGCCACCGATGGTAGATAAAACCTACAAAATGGTCAGTGCCGGAGATTTGGAGGGAGTTTTTCAGTTAGAGTCTTCGGGGATGTTAGATGTGGTATCGAAACTGCGCCCTTCTTGTATTGAAGATCTATCTTCGATTTTGGCGCTGTATCGCCCAGGACCTCTAGATGCTGGGTTGATTCCGCATTTTATTGATCGAAAACATGGCCGAGAAGAAATTGTCTATGACCATCCATTACTCAAGCCCATTTTAGAAGAGACTTATGGGACTCTTTGTCTACCAGCAGGGACATTGATCGATCGGCCAGATGGTTCGTCAACACCCATTGAAAATATCCAAGCAGGTGATTGGGTCTTAACTTCTGATGGCCGTCAGGTTAAGCAAGCACAGGTCTCTAGGCAGTGGGCTAGTGGCCGAAAGAAAACCCTTAAAATTACTCTGTCTAGCGGTACTACTATATATTCTAGTGTTGCTCATCGGTTCTTGACTGCTGAGGGTGACAAGTGTGCTGAAGAGCTAAAAGCTGTTCAAAGTCTGAACAATGCCCACTTTGTAGGTGATGCTATTTATGAAAAATGGCCAAAGAGTTCAGAATTGTTGGCTTTGCGTACCAATGAAGCCTATTTATTGGGATTGTTACTAGGGGATGGCAATTTAGTTGCTTCTACGCCTAACATTACTTGTTCAACAGAAGAATGTGCTAAATGGATAAGCGATCTGATGGCAGAAACTTGGGGTGGTGTGGCCTCAATGTATTTCCACACCCGTTGTTGGTATGCATATAGCAAATTTAATACCCAACCTCGCCAAACACCTCTTACTCAATTCTTAGACCGAATTTACCAGGGTCGTGAATGGAAGGTGAGATGTCAACAGAAGCATTTGCCCAAAGATTCTCTAGATTATACAGAACAAGATCGTATCGATTTTTTGCGGGGTTTATGGGATAGTGATGGCTGTTACAGTGAACGTTTAGTTTACTTCCGAAGTACTTCTCCACAGTTAATATCTCAGGTTGGTCAGCTTTTAGGCAGTCTGAAAATTCAGCACTACATTGCCAAGAATTATTTATGCATCAATGATCTGGGTAGATTTACTCGCATGATTGGCGCTAGTAAATTGCCTGGGAAAAAATATCAGGTTCCTCGGGATAATTTCTTACCTATTCAAGCTCAAGAGTTGGGTAACTACTTAAAAAAAGAGATTTTAGAGGCCGATTATTTGACACGTAAATTGGTTAAGAGATCTTTAAATCAAGCTACTTTGTTCAAACCAACTCATGCTCGCTATCAAGACAATCTATCTGGATGGAATAAGTTTTATCAACAAATTTATACAGATACATATTTACAAGATGCTCGTCCAATATACGTTACCTCGATCGAGCCTGCTGGCTTGACTGATTGCTATGACTTGGAGATGGCTGACCAAAAATCTCCTTATTTCTTAGCTCAAGGAATCGTTGTTCATAACTGTTACCAAGAACAGATCATGAAAATGGCGCAGGATTTAGCGGGCTATTCGCTGGGTCAGGCCGATTTGTTGCGGCGGGCGATGGGGAAAAAGAAGGCTGATGAAATGCAGAAACAGCGCACTAATTTCTTAGATGGTTCAGCGAAAAATGGCATCTCTACAGAAATTGCTGATAAGTTGTTTGATCAGATGGTATTGTTCGCAGAATATTGCTTGAGTGGAGATACTCAATTAATGACTGTGGAATATGGCGCGGTATCGATCGATAAGATTGTCTCAAAAAGACTACAATGCTCGGTGTTTAGTGTAGACAAGAATGGACGTGTTTATACTCAGCCGATTGCCCAATGGCATCAACGGGGAGAGCAAGAGGTACTGGAATATTTGTTAGAAGATGGATCCAAAATTAGGGCAACGATCGATCACAAATTTATGACTACTGGTGGTGAAATGCGATCGATTCAAGAGATATTCGAGTGCGGACTAGACCTCTACCGAGTGAACCATTAGAAAAACACTCATAATAATCGATTATGCTTCTACCAGCAGCTTAATCACAGCCCATCCAAAAATCAAACGAATCACAGTTTAGACAATAGTGCCCCCTACCAGTAAAATGCTCAAGGGAAGACCTTCCCACTGTTATTACCGTTATTTAGGAGAGCTACCGTGGATTTAGCGCGGATTCCTGCCCAGCCAAAGCCTGGCATTATCAACGTTTTAATCGAAATTCCTGCTGGCAGCAAGAATAAATACGAATTTGACAAAGACTTGAATGCTTTTGCCCTCGATCGAGTGCTCTATTCCGCTGTCCACTACCCCTGCGACTACGGCTTCATTCCCAACACCCTCGGCGATGATGGCGACCCATTAGATGCCATGGTGATGATGGATCAACCCACTTTTCCTGGCTGTGTCATTGCGGCTCGTCCGATCGGCGTATTAGGGATGATTGATGGCGGCGACAGAGATGAAAAAATTCTGTGCGTTCCCGACAAAGATCCGCGCTACGCAGAGATAAAATCTATCAAAGACATTGCTCCTCACTACCTAGACGAAATTAGCGAGTTCTATAAAACCTACAAGAACCTCGAAAAGAAAGTCACCGAAATCTTAGACTGGGAAGATGCCGACAAAGTCGCTGCTCTGGTTGCCAAAGGCATTGCCGCCTACAAATAGCCTGAAATAGGTCTAAATTTAAGAGACAATTGAGCTGGTACGGAGTTTTCTGTGCCAGCTTGAATATGCACCAGCTTTTTAGGGATTTTCACTATGTTACGTACCCTTTTGTTTGGCAAAATTCACAGTTGCACCATTACCGCAGCTAATTTAAATTACATGGGCAGCATCAGCATTGATGCACTGCTACTAGAGGCCGCTAAAATTTTGCCTTACGAGCAAGTTCAGATCGTCAATGTTAATAA
>JAYUSV010000540.1:0-9794 GCA_043755495.1 Synechococcales cyanobacterium | reverse complement strand
GGGTGAAGAGGGACTCGAACCCCCGACCAGCTACTTAGAAGGTAGCTGCTCTATCCGGCTGAGCTATTCACCCCGGCGAACCACATTATAGCATCGGCAATTACTTTTGGTGCAGGCGGAGCTGTGATCTATAAAATCGTCAAGTCTAGACGTAAGAGAAGACAGTGCTAGTTAGGCTCAAATTAGACGAGCCAGCAACGAAACCAATCAACTCTGGTTGGCCAAAGAGAGAGCTTTGAATCAAAGTACCTTGCTGATTACCATTGTTAGGTGCAGTACCCAAAGACAACGTATAGTCCGCAGCTTTGCCCTTAAGCTGAATTACATCACCAGCCGCAAAACCAATAATTGCCCCATAGTCAGATCGACCATTATTAGTACTAATGCCATCGTTGTAATAAACCCCATTCACATCACCCAATATGTATTGATCGTTGCCAGCATCACCTTGGAGCACATCATAGCTGCCCATGCCTGGAGTGACACTCAGTGGATTGGCACCGAGCAACACATCGTTGCCAGCCCCACCAAACAGCGAATCGTTGCCACCGCCACCGATTAGTACATCATTGCCACCATTGCCGTTTAAACGATCGTTACCTAGCAAGCCTTTGATGATTTCGTTGCCATTACCACCATTGATAGTTTGAGCGGTGTCATTACCATTTACCACCGGAGTAACACCACTCAAAGTCACATTAAAGCTGGTATCAACCGACTTGCCACCGGCAGTACCCCGCAAGGTAATCGTGGTGGTACCAAACTCATAAGGCACATAGTTCAGATTCAAGGTGGTGCCGGTCACAACAGCCTTCAGCAAATTAGCATTACTATTAGTCACCACAGTGGTAGTGATTGTATCTTTGTCGACATCGCTGAAGATTTTGCTGAGGTCGATCGATCGAGTGCCAGGAGCATCAGCCGTTGTGGCGATTGCCGCAATTGGAGTAGCCACAATCGGCGCAGTATCATTAACCACTGAAATACCCACAGTGTGGCTAATATTATTATTAAACGTCAATTCCAATTTATCGCCAGTTACTTTAAAGTCATCAGCGCCAGTTACTTTATAGCGCTGGGTGGCGGCGATCGCCTTCATATCGGTGGTAACTTTGCCTGCGCCGTTGAAGCTAAAGTTTAAGTTAAGACCATCACCGGTCACTGAGACCAATTCATTACGTTGGTCTAAAGAAATAATGTGGCTGACATCATCAGTGGTAGTGCCTAAGTTGATCGTGTAGCTGCCACCAGTTTTGGTGGTAAACACCGAGTCGTTATCATAAGCATAGTAGTTGGTGACACTTTTAATTACCTTAGTACCAGCATCAATATCCAAGGCAAATTTACCAATATTAGTAGCATCAGTGATAGATGCCGTAATGGTATCGCCTACTTGATTTACAGTGAGCTTAGCTTCATCAAAAGCCCGAATCCGTTTTTGAGCATCGTCTAAAGTTAAAAACTCTGCGCCGTCATTGTAGGCTCTGGCAATAAAGTTTTCGTAGATTGCCTTGGTGTAACCTGGCTCGGCTTCTGTGATTCCATAATCATGAATAGCAAATTCAATAAAAGCATTATTCCCATGCTTAGTGAGCTGTGCATATTCTTGTGCCCAGACTACTTCAGCTTGAGCTGCTGTTAATTTTTTAAAGCTAATTAAGTTGAAGTCAAAGGAAATATTGGGTGCAAAAAATAAGGTACTGTTACCTGGTTCTAAGTAGCCAAAAGAATTGGTGTAAGCAGAGCCAACCCCACTCACATACTGAAAGTACTTAGATAACTCTTGGTCAACAAAAAGGCTCTCAGGATTTCCGGGAGTGGCGGCACCATTAACAGAAATACCCAACTGCTGAGAAATTATCTGCTTAGATTGATTGAATTCAAACTCTAGCTGTGCAGCATTAAGCTGGCTGACATTGGCGGGGTGAGTATATGAATGCGTACCAATTTCATTACCTAAATCTATCCATTTTTGGTAGATTGGGCGCATTTTTTCCCAGTCAGTTCCCTCTGGGCTATTTGGATTATAAATACATTGAGGGCAACAGCAAGCAATTGTATTTTGACCAGCAGCAGTACTACCATCTACTCCAATATTGATGTAGTGAGAACCAACAAAACCATACTTCCCTTTCCAGTCAGCTAAAATATCTCCTACTTTGGCTTCTAAAATCGGTGCTTCTAACGAAAATCTAGATTGATCAACATCATTCCTGGCAATAAAAAGGCTTTTATTGCGAGTCATATCTAAGCCGACTTTAGCCTGATTCCCATAAACTGACCAGCCTAGCCCCTGCCATCCCAAGTTGCTATCAGCAAAAATAGATTGATCAGCAAAGTGGAGATTACGACCACCGGTCTGAGTCGCAATTACTGCATTATATTTTTGGCCATTAACAGTTTGATCTGCCAAAATAGTGCCAGTTTGAGTCAAACCGGTATAAGCCGAGAAAGTCAGGTTATTGGTGTAATTAGCAATTTGTTCACCCGCAGCATAGCTAGACTCTAAAATTGGACTAGTAGTGTCTTTGATGTTGACACTAACTGCGCCGCCCGTGACGGCTCCACCTCCAGTCCGATTCACATCAAACAAACTCTTCAAGCGTTGGTAAGGGTCGCCAGCCAAAGCAGCGCCAGTTTCATCGTTGGTCATAAAGTCACCGGCAGCAACCAGACCAATACCGTATTTAGCCGATGCTTGAGTCAAGACGTTTTCGATCGAACTCACATCTGCCGATTTCACATTGGCAAAACCCGCAAATACCAAAGAATCGTACTGCACTACTTTGCTCAAATCTTTGAGATCGGCTTCGGTCAAAATGTCGAAGTTCACCCCCGCCTGCATTGCCTGGTTTTGAGCATTGGCAAACAACTGGTTATAAGCTTTCTTGTCGAAGAATTTATTAGCCGAAGTCTCGGAATAAACAATCCCTACTTTTTTGCTGAGGTCAGTACGAGTTGGTAAGGGTGTGCTGCTAACAGTCAAAGGCGATCGACTATAGTCTCCGGGTAAGAATGTAGTATTGTTCACATCTGCCAGCACATTAATACCAGTGCCAGTTACAGACAACAGATTTTTGCTGACACCCACTTCCCACTGTTTACCATCGGCACTCAGCTTGGCATCAACCCTAGCCACAATATTCTGACCAGCGCCACCAGTGTATAAGTAGGCATTGCCATCAGCAGCGATGTTGATATTGTATTCGGCACCGGCACTAGTGGGAGTAGCACCAAAAATCTGGAAGCCAGTGCTGCGGTTTTGATCGGTGTCTAACCAAATAGTCGTGTTGGTACCTACCGCCACCGCCGAGTCGATCGCAAACACATAGCCATCAGCAGTGTTTTTACCAAAAACTTGATAGCCAGCTTGGGCAACTCCGGGCTGATAATCTAATCGATCGACCTTTGTCCAGTCGGACAAACTACCGTCTACAGTAATATTGCCAAAAACATTAGAAACCCCAGTAGTAGAGCTGCTTATCCAGTAGGGAGCAGCGTTGTAGTCTCCTGGTAAAAATACACTGTCATTGACATCAGCTAAAACATTTAAACCATTACCAGCCGCAATTTGCTCCTTGCCGATGGCAACTTCTAGGGTCTTACCATCAGCACTAATTTTAGAATCGAGCTTAGTAATAAAAGTTTGACCAGCACCACCACTGTACAGATAGGCATTACCATCGGCTGCAATATTGATGTTGCGTTCGGCACCGCCAAAAGACCCAAATATTTGGTAGCCGGTAGATTTATCTTTATCGGTATCTAGCCAAATAGTAGTATTTGTACCGATGTTTACTGCCGATTTAATCGCAAAGGCATAACCATCTACCGTGTTTTTACCATAAACTTCATAACCAGTTTGGCCACTGCCGGGTAAAACGTCTAGTCGGTTGGCGGCAGTCCAGTCTGTCAAAGCTCCATCGAGAGTGATGTTGCCATAGGAAGTTTTAGGACTTATGGTAGTCTGTACTACTGTGTATTTAAACCGGCTATAGTCGCCAGGTAAATACACGCTGTTGTTCACATCGGCTAATACGTTGATCGCGCCGGGAGCATTAGTACCTAATGCTGTGCCAGCTACTGCTACTTCCAAATTCTTACCATCAGCACTCAAACTGTAGTCTAAGGCGCTCACCAAAGTCTGGCCTTCATCACCGCTATAGAGATTAGCTTTACCATCAGTGCCAATTTGGATATTGTATTCTGCACCACCAGCAAATCCAAAAACTTGGAAACCAGTCGCCGCATTTTGGTCAGCGTCAATCCAAATAGTAGAGCCATTGCCGATCGCTACTGCTGACTTAATTCCAAAGACATAATTATTGGCAGCATACTTACTATAAACCTCATAACCAGCCACACCGCTGCCCGGAGTAATATCGATCCGCTCTGCTGCTGTCCAGTCTGCCAAGCTGCCATCTACATTAATACTGCCGTAGGTGGCTTGCTCTACATTAGTAGTCTGTCCATTAATTACTAAGGTCTTTCGGTCATTTTGACTCTTTAGTCCGGCTAATTCCCCGGTGCTGAGGGTGCGCTGATTTACTAATGCTGCAAATATCTCGCCTTCGTCACCTACACCATCTACCGTATTAATACGGGCATCGATCGAGTGGCCAATTTCTTCTAGCAACACATCGGCGATCGCTTGCTGGTTAGCTTGATTGGCCAGTAAGAACTGCTGAGAAAGATAAATTTTATTGTTGTCAGCAGCATATGCTCCCAAAGCCCCACCTAGATCTGCGACTACTTCGATCGTGGGCAGTTTGCCCCCAGCCAACTCGGTGACAACATCTTGAGCAAAAATCGGCGACCAGCTACTGCCAAAGGCCACAGTCATTTGTTCGATAAAGCTGGGTGACTTAGCAAACAAAGATAGTTTGTTTAAAGCTAAACCCAAAGCTTCATTAAATAATGCAGTTGAGTTGTTGGGGTCGGGAAACATACGGGCTAATTTAAGATACTTCTCCACACAAATATAGCTTAAGTATCTAAGGATACAGGTAGAGCAAAAATGCTGAATAATTCAGTGAATTCGGCTTGCTGCTTGTATCCTATGGTTTTGTCTGTGATATCGATCACTGATATTTATTGTGTTCGATCGCTTATTTACCTGATCTGAAAAATATCGATCTAAAAAGTTTTATTTTTTGCCGATATATAATTATTCGAAAATACTTGTAAATTTTGTGAACAAAAGCAGCAATTCCAAGTTCAAACATTCTGTGGGCTGAAACATCAAGCCTTCGTGCCAATTGATCTCCCTCAATGGTTGTCCAGTGGTTGAAACGACCTAAACTGGTTTTGAATTTGGAATTGCTGGAGAAAAAGCCCAACAGTATTTTTTAAAATTAACAGCCAATGCATTGGAATTTTTAATCTAATTATAGAGTGCAATCTTGTCATCAAGCAATGGTAATTCACATCCATTCCTTCTACTGATCGATTCGGACGGCAAAGGTTCTCTACAGCACAGAATTGTCTACCCCTGGGCGAGATGTGGTAACCTGGAAAATATACTAAAACGCCCGCTAGGGTTAAATATATTCGTTAATTTTAACTAGGAAATATCAATATGGATATCGATTTTCGCATTCTGATCGTCGTCGCTCCTGTGTTACTGGCTGGTAGCTGGGCTATCTTCAATATTTTAGGCGCAGCTTTGAACCAAATTAACAATCTCCCCGGCAATAAAAAATAGTGCCGGAGATTAGCAAAAAACCGGAGTCAGCATCTTGACGGCTCCGGCTTTTTGCTGAGGAGTGGGATTCAGCTCACAGCAAACCAGCCAAATGCAGTGGCCCTTGACCGCTAAAAATTTCCAACAAAATCATACAAAAACCAATCATTGCCAGACGGCCATTCCAAACTTCGGCGGCAGTGGTAAGCCCCCACTCCCATTTTTCTTGGGGGTACATCTTGGTTTTTTTGCGCATCTGGGGCACTTGGGATAGCTCCATGCTGGGCGCTGCCGCTACTTCTAATACCAGATCGGTCAATGCGGCAATAAAAGTAGGATCGATGTCTAGGGCTGGAACACGATTGAAGGTATGAATGCCTGCTTCCTCAGCAAGTTCTCGATATTCAATATCAATTTCTTCTAAAGTCTCGATATGCTCAGATACAAAGCTAATCGGCACCACCACCAGTTCGGTAACACCTTGCTGAGCTAGCTCCACAATCGCATCTTCAGTGTAAGGTTTCAGCCATTCTACCGGCCCAACTTTACTTTGGTAAGCCAAGGTATAAGGGTTTGGCCGATCGAGGGTTTGAATAATTGCCTCGGTACAGCGTTCGATTTCTTCTTGGTAGGGGTCGCCACCCTCGGTTACATAGCTAGCGGGCACACCATGGGCACTAAAGAAAACATGTGCCTCATTGGGGTTGGGGCACTTATCAATTTCGGTGGCAATTAGATCGGCCATGGCCTTGAGGTAGCCAGGGCGCTCGAACCAAGAAGGCACCACCGTATATTTAGCGGGCTTCAGGGTGGGGTCTTCTTTCCACAGCCGATCGATCGCCCTAAAGCTAGAACCACTGGTACTAATCGAAAACTGCGGATAGAGGGGCAGAATGACCAATTCATCAATTCCGTCGGCTCGGATCGTGGCAAAAGCTTCTTCGGTAAAAGGCTTCCAGTAGCGCATCCCAATGTACACCTTGGCATCAGTGCCTCTGGCCTGGAGACTTTGCTCGATCGCCACAGCCTGAGCCTCAGTAATTCTGCGCAGAGGAGAACCACCGCCAATTTTCTGATAATTAGCTTGAGATTTTTTGGCTCTGCTGCTCGAAATCAACCAGGCCAAAGGTTTTTGCAGCGCCGGAATTGGCAGCCGAATAATCTCCGGATCAGAAAAAAGGTTGAACAAGAATGGTCGGACATCAGAAAGTTTTTCTGGCCCACCCAAATTTAATAGCAAAACCCCAAGACGACCCATGATGGCTACGTTTTTTCCTAAATGTTTATATTATTTTAAGCTTTGTTAACAATTATAGGGGATCAATTGGTGAACATTGCATCTCACTATACATTTTGCTATTGCAAGATGGTCTTGGAGACAATTCTTGTCTTTTTCTTATCGCTTTCCGATAGCTCTTGGCCAGATTGCAGTTGGGTGGCACTGCTCTGCAAGACTGTTGCCCCACCCACATCGCCCATTTGCAGCGCGGTTTTGGCGGCAGTTTGCAACATGGTGGCGGCACCATGTCGATCGCCCTGCTGGAGTTTTTGCTCAGCCAGTTGAGTTTGACGATACTTTGCTAAGGCCAAGGCATGTTGCTGGACGCTGGCATCGGGCAGGGCTTGCCACCCGGCTACGGCTTCCGATCGAACTGCCACAGCATCTGACTGCAAACCGCTTTTACCTGAAGTAGGGTCATCATAAGATACCCGCAAGCTCAACAACGGTTGCAGACCGGGAGGAAACTGACCAGCATAAATATTCAGTAACACTACGCGGGGAATATTGGTCATCAAGTCTCCGAGCCTGACCAAGAATCGATCGCCTTCGGTTTGCACGGGCAGTTCGATCGTATCTGGAGCCACTTGGGCGATCGGTTTTAATTCGGCTAAACGCACTCGGGGCTGAAGAGTAATTTGCAAATAGGCATTGTTTAAGCCCACTGACTGAATGCGATTAAAGATGCGACCAAATTCGGCGATCGCATTTTCGGGTTTTTCAATATATGCCAGGGTGCCACTGGCGACATCGGCGATTTTTTCTAAAATATTTTGGTTCCAGTGTTCACCAAAGCCTAGGGTATGGAGGGTAATTTTGTCTTGGTTAGAGTCGGTAGCTAACCTAATGCAGCGATCGTTGTCGCCATGTTCGTTTTCACCATCAGTCAAAATAAAGGCGTGAGCGGTGCCTTCGGTAGGGGTGGCACTAATTTCTTTAATGCCTAGCTGGATACCTTCATCGATCGAGGTGCCACCACCGGCTTGCAGATTATTAATTTTGCTGGCTAAAAGACTGGGGTCTGCACCCACTAGTTGATTAGGGATAATGGTTTTGGCTTGGTGATCGAAAGATACTACTGACAGTCGATCGTGAGGCCGCAGTTGATAAATTAATTGTTGAGCGGCTTTTTTAACAGTTTCGAGGGGCAAGCCTTTCATCGAGCCACTGCAATCTAAAATCAGCCCTAAATTTAAGGGCAACTGACTACCGCCAGCAGCATCAGCTAAAGCGGCGATCGAGACGGCAATCTGACGCTGATTACTATTTTGACTAATGTCTAAACGCGGATCACTGAGCGTCGCTTTCAAGTTAACCTGCATGTTCGGCCTCATTAGGTGTCTTGTCTGTATACTTAAAGATAACCAAAAACGTGACAGGCCGGACAGTTGTAATTTTTTGTGATTAATTTCTATGAAATTATTTAAACCTGAGATTGCTGCATAAATGGACTATCTCGCTCAAAGCGGCGCATTAAATAAGCCACTGCAAAGTCTCCGTTCGGTTCTTCAGTTAAAATCTCAGCTAGCTCAAAAACTTGCTGGGCAATATCAATCCCTAGCTTTTCAATCACAGCTTCTTTTTCGCTTAACAACATCTGCGCCGATCGAATGTGGCTTTGCCAGGTACCAGAAGACAGAATTTCGATTTGGTCGTGGAGTTTTAGCTGCTGTAGAACCGCTGCTTCGTCTCGGTCAAACCAAACACCATTACAAGAAAGACACTGTTCCAAATAAAAGAATGGCTCGGTGCTAACTCGGGTACGAGATAAAATACGCTGACACTGGGGGCATAGGCCAGTCTTAGTATCAGTTTCTGCCGGAACTTTATAGGCGGTTAAATTAGCCCGCAGCACTTTCATTGGATCAACAGCGGTGCGGGTCTGAGTTTGCCGCCACTGTTGATATTCATCTCCGTCTACCCATTGGCCAGCACAAGTTTTACAGGCATCGGCTTTGAGGCTGCCAAATAATTGAGAGTTAGTAAGAAGTTCTTTGCACTTGGGACATTGCATAGGCGAAAACTGAAATACCTAATGAGCGACTCGATTAAAATCTAGCATGAATTGGGCGCTCTAACGGGGTTGCGCCAAATTCTTAAACTTAGTTAAGCCGGGATCGAAGACTAGTTTTACTACTCCCGTTGGACCGTTCCGATGCTTGGTCACAATTAATTCGGTGATATCTCGATCGGGTGTATCTGGATTGTAGTAGGCATCCCGATATAGCATGATCACTAGGTCTGCATCTTGTTCAATACTGCCACTTTCGCGTAAGTCCGACATCATTGGTCTTTTGTTATTTCTTGATTCTACACTACGACTGAGCTGCGACAAAGCAATAATTGGCACGTTTAATTCTCTGGCCAGACCTTTCAGACTACGAGTGATTTTAGAGATTTCTTGTACTCGGTTATCGCTGCTGCCTTCCATGAGCTGCAAATAGTCCAGCATAATTAACCCCAAAGGCTTGCCGGTTTCGGCTTGCAGGCGGCGGGCTTGGCTGCGCATCTGCATCACCATCATATTGGCAGTGTCATCTATGTATATAGGTAGTTCTGCAATTTTATCGATCGCCTTATAAATTTGATCCCATTCGTTTTGACTAATTCGCCCCGCTCGTAACCGGTTACTATCTACCCGTGCTTCCCCAGCCAGCATTCGTTGTACCAACTGTTCTTTAGACATTTCTAAACTAAACACTAAAATTGGCAATTGATGCAACAGAGCCATGTTATAAGCAATGTTCAAACTTATTGCCGTGTTGTGAACACAGATATCGTTGGCGACGAAATTATGGGTATCAGGAATAGTCAAATCGTAGACTTGCTTAG
>JAYUSV010000539.1:0-3227 GCA_043755495.1 Synechococcales cyanobacterium | reverse complement strand
CTTTAATTTAATAATCCACCAATCATACCTGCCACTAGACCAAATCCTAACCAGACATTTTCACGAAACATATTGCCATAGCTGGCAGGCAACAAATTGGGATGGCGCAGCCTTCGATATTGATTGAACCAAACACCAGCACCACAAGCCAAAGAAATCCAGAAAACAATGTTTAAATTTAGTGCCTGACCAGCAAAAGCCAATAAAACAAAAGTTAGTAAATAGCAAACACCCACCGCTAGCGGCACCTGTTTACCAAAGAACAAAGCACTAGAATTCACCCCAATTCGACTATCATCAGCCCGATCGGGCATGGCATAAACCGTATCAAAGCCCAAAGTCCAAAATACCGTAGCTCCCCATAGTTCCCAGGTCGCAGCTTCTAACCTCGGTTCCACCATCGACCAACTGATGAGCACTGCAAAACCCCAGGCGATCGACAGCACCAACTGAGGCACCGGAAATACTCTTTTGGCCGCAGGATATAACAAAATCACTGGTACAGCGGCTAGACATAGCCAAAAAGTAGCAGGGTTGAGATATCTAGCTAAAATAGCCGCGCAAATCAACGAAAAAATTAATACTCCAATTCCCACTTTCACCGACAAAGCTCGGGCAGCCAAAGGGCGATTTTTGGTGCGTTCTACCTGAGGGTCAATGTTTCGATCCCACAAATCATTCACCACACAGCCAGCGGCGCTAGTGGCCAGGGTGCCTAGAATAATAATGGCCAGCAGCGGCAACTTAAATTCTCCCGTGCGGCCAGTGGCCAAACAGAAGCCCCAAAGAGCGGGAATCATTAAAATCAAACGTCCGGTGGGTTTGTCCCAGCGCAGTAAACGGACGATCGAAAGCCAAGTGGAAGGAACAAAAGAGGTCATGGAAAGATTTCAGCAGTTTTACAAATCTTAACTGAATTTGCGAGATTTCCCATCCCGAATAGACCACAGAAAATTGACTGATTGGACATTGTGCTTTCGATTTTCCTGGGGTACTGTGGTTATGTCAGATTCAGAAGACAACTTCCTGAGTTCTTATTATCGTACTGACTCTCTACCTCTACACCCCAAAACCCTATGTTGACTTCTCTTCGGCGGTTGAAAAATTTGCTGGCATTTGGCTTCGCTGCAATGTTTGTCATAGTTTTTGGTTTGACTGTGCCGACTATTGGTAAACAGCCAGCCCCTCCGGCCTGGATTGCTGAAAGTAATCGGAATGCTCAGGTGTTGGTGGAAGCAGTCGCTCGTTTTTTACCCGAAGGTGCTGGACAGTGGGGAGTAAATGGATTAGATGATCAGATTTTAGATCTCAAGCCGGGATTTGTTGATCGGCAAAAGCAAACAGCCAAAGACTGCATCAGCACTCTGCGAGGCAGATTAGCCAAAGCTAATGATCCAAAAGTGCGTCAAGATCTAGAAATTTTGATCAATGCCGCTCAAGATACTTTGGATGATATTGAATTGGGTGACAAATTTTACTTGCCATCGATTAGCGTAGTCAAAATTGTTTACGGCGGCGTACAGTCCTTACTAGATGATCAAGTAGCGCCCGATCGACGCGCGAAAGCCCTAGTTAGACTCAAAAAATATGTGGGGCTAGAAAATGGCTATACGCCAATGACTACTTTGGCACAACAACACACCCAACAAAAACTGCAAGCTGGTTTACGCGGCCCAATTAAGTCAGCGATCGAAGATGATTTGACCGCCAGCTTATTTTTGTATGAAGGCATCGGTCAGCTTTTTGAAAAATACAAAATTAAAGGCTATCAACCAGCATACGCCCAGCTCAAAGAGCAGTTGCTGAGCTACGATACCTTCGTGCGCGAAAATATCTTGCCTAAAAGCCTCACCGATTTTCGGATGCCTCCTGAGCTATATGCTTTGTCTTTGAAAAAACGGGGCGTAGAAATTTCACCAGCACAACTAGCCACGATCGGACATGCGGCGTTTACCCAAGTGCAACAAAAAATGCAGGTATTAGCACCCCAAGTCGCCAAGCAAAAAGGCTTTAAAACCACCGATTATCGACAGGTAATTCAACTTCTCAAAAAAGAGCAGCTAGCCGGAAAAAAAATCTTGCCTCATTACCAAGCCCGCATTAAAGAAGTTGAGCAAATAATTCAGCGCGAAAAACTAGTGACATTACCCCGCCGATCGATGCGGGTACGGTTGGCCACTGAAGCCGAGAGTGCCAACTTGCCTTCTCCCTACTTTCAATCTCCTCGGCTCTTAAATAACACTGGTGAAATTGGTGAATTTGTCTTGCCATTGCGAGTACCTAGTAAAAAACAGGAAGCAGCACTAATCAATGATTTCACCTACCCAGCAGCATCTTGGACACTTACGGCACATGAAGCCCGCCCCGGCCATGAGCTACAGTTTGCTTCCATGATCGAAAATGGCGTATCCCAAGCGCGATCAATCTTTGCTGCTAGCAGCGTGAATGTAGAAGGCTGGGGTCTATATTCAGAATCGATCATCAAGCCTTTCATGCCCGTAGAAGGTCAGCTAATTTCACTACAACTACAGTTACTCCGCGCAGCTCGCGCATTTTTAGACCCCGAGCTGCAAGCAGGCAAAATTACTCCCGCAGCAGCTTTAAAGCTTCTCAAAGAACAAGTAATGCTTTCGGATGCTTTTGCCAATCAAGAAGTCGATCGATATACCTTTAAACTGCCGGGGCAAGCCGCCTCATATTTCTATGGCTTCAAAAGGGTATCAGAAATTCGATCGCTAGCCGAGCAGGCTTTGGGCAAAAAATTCAATCAACAAAAGTTCCATGATTTTATCCTTAGCCAAGGGCTATTACCACCATCATTGTTAGAAAAAGCGGTAGTGGAATCATTCATCAAATCTAGCTCCTAATTAGGCTGTAACATTTTCAACGCTGGCAGATCAAAGAAATTCAGGGTGTAGGCATGAGCGATCGCCGCTAAGATGCTTAATAGTGTTAGTGCCAGACAGCCGATCGCTAACATAAACTGCCCCATGCCTTCTGGTTTACGCGCACTTACCCCCGGAATTTTACTAATTAAAAATCCCCCAACAAAACCACCAAAATGTCCCCAGTTATCAACCTGGGGAGTGATTGCGCCAATTACAAACATCACGATGGCTAAAGTCCAAGCTTCTTGTTTAACCGTAAAATCTTTAGTGGTTTGGCCATAGGCAACCAATGCTCCGAGCAATCCAAAAATACCGCCAGATGCGCCAATTGCAGTGGAA
>JAYUSV010000538.1:0-9819 GCA_043755495.1 Synechococcales cyanobacterium | reverse complement strand
TTTATTTTAAATATGGCTTATAGCGACTTCTCTTTACGAAAGGTAAAAGAGCAATTTGAGCTAACTCTAGTGGAAGGTGTGTGTTTTTTGCCAGAGATTACGCCATTGATGCCTTCTACTCCTTATTTGCAAGACGTTTTACAAGAAAGCTTACCGTTGGCAATTTCGATCGGTTCTGAAAAAGCTCGATCGCCTTTGGCGCAAGCGAAGCTATCGGAGCTACTGATTAGCCCAGTTTTATTTGAGCTGCGTCGTTTGTTAGATCGCAAAATTAGCTTTTTTTCTGGAGAAGAGTTTACCGTAGACCAAGCCGCAGGGCTAAATGGCACCTGTGATTTTTTATTGAGCCGATCGCCCGAACAATTGATCATGGAAGCACCAATCATGATAGTTGTGCTTGCGCCAAAGGCGATTGAAGCAAAAAAAGACAGTATTAAAGGTGGTTGGGGGCAACCTGCCACTCAAGGCTCGGAGGAAACCTCCGAGCAAAGTGTCGCAGCGTGCGTTGCAGAAATGGTAGCAGCTCAGCGTTTTAATGAAGGTGGTGTACAAGAGATAAATACAATCTATGGAACCATGACAACTGGCAACATCTGGACTTTTTTGAAACTTGAAGGCAAAAAAGTAACGATCGATCTCAATGATTATTTATTGCTACCTGTTGAACGTTTGCTGGGGATTTTAGCTTGGATGATGAATTGATATATGAGAGTCGCTGGAAAATGTGTTCTAGAAGTTCGGGTACTTTCTCTCCCGGTCGCCAAAGGCGCAAGCGAAGCTATCGAACCCGTTCTATAATGGCAGACTAGTAGCCACGCCATCTATTATGTCTTTTTCCGCTCTTATCCGCACACTGAGTCAATCGCAGCTTACCCACGAAATACTCAGCAAGCTTCAGCACCAGCGATCGATGCACCTAAACGGCGCAGCCCGCCTGCCTCGGGGCTTAGTGGCCACCGCGATCGCCCAAGTTGCCGAGCAGCACCTGTGGGTAGTAGCTTCCACCAATGAAGAAGCCAGTCGCTGGACAGCCCAGCTCGAAGCCATGAACTGGCCACAGGTACATTTTTACCCCGAAGCCAACAGCGATGTGGAGTCAGAGGTGGTCTGGGGACAAATGCAGGCACTCACGGCGATTCGGGTGGCCACTCAACCGATGGCGATCGTCTGCACCACGGCGGCTTTAACCCCTCATTTACCGCCTGTCGATCGATTCCAGCAGACTTGTTTAGAATTAGCGCCCAAACTAGAAATAGATTTGGCTGAAATCGGCGAGCAGTTGGTACGGCTGGGCTATGAGCGAGTACCCTTGGTCGAAAGCGAAGGCCAATGGAGTCAGCGCGGTGACATTATTGATCTGTTTCCGGTCGCAGCAGAGCTGCCAGTGCGGTTGGAGTGGTTTGGTGATGAGCTAGAAAAAATGCGGGAATTTGATCCCAGCACCCAACGATCGATGGATGCGATCTCCCACCTACTATTGACCCCTACCAACTGGAAAACTCTCAGCGATGATGGTCTGACTTGTACTTTGGCCGATTATTTGCCCGATCAGACTCTGTTGACAGTAGATGACTTTGATCGCTGTGTTGCTCATAGTGCCTGTTTGCCTTTTAAAGAAACCATTGCCGCACTAAATGAACGATTTCTCTTGCTCAAGCTTTCCGAGATTGCCGTAGAAGGCGAAGGTCTAAATCTGGCCAGTCGTCCTTTACCGGTGATGCCCCACCAGTTTGCCAAGTTAGGGGGGAGCCTGCGAGAGTATCAAAATAAATACTCTACTTGGGTGGTGTCTGCCCAGCCTTGTCGATCGGCTGCATTATTACAAGAGCATGATTGCACTACCCAGTTTGTGCCTAATCCGCGAGATTTTGGCTCGATCGACAAGCTGCAAACTCAGCATGTCACGGTCGCCGTTAAGTATTCTGGGGTGGCGGAGCTAGAAGGGTTTATTCTGCCCACGTTTCGAATGATGATGTTAACCGATCGAGAGTTCTTTGGTCAGCAGTCTTTGGTTAGCTATAACTATGTGCGCAAAAAGCGACAGGCGGCCTCTAAGAAAGTAGATCCCAACAAACTTCAAATAGGAGATTTTGTGGTGCATCGTAACTATGGTTTGGGGCGATTTGTTGGTTTAGAAAATGTCTCGATCGATGACGATAGCCGCGATTATTTAACTTTGCAGTATGCCGATGGCATCCTGCGGGTAGCCGCCGATCAAGTCGGCGTGCTCTCGCGTTTTCGTAACACCGATACCAAAAGACCAGATCTAAATAAAATGTCTGGTCAGGCTTGGGCTAAAGCCAAGGCCAAGGTGCAGAAGTCGATCAAAAAGCTGGCTTTTGATTTACTTAAGCTCTATGCCGAACGCGCCGACAATCAGGGTTTTGCTTATCCTACCGATTCGCCTTGGCAGCAAGAACTAGAAGATTCTTTTCGGTTCCAGCCCACCCCCGATCAAATCAAGGCGGTGCAAGACGTAAAGCGAGACATGGAAAGTGACCGACCAATGGATCGGTTGATCTGTGGAGATGTGGGCTTTGGTAAAACCGAAGTAGCGATTCGAGCGATCTTTAAAGCTGTGACCAGTGGTCAGAAGCAAGTAATTCTACTGGCTCCTACCACTATTTTGACTCAACAGCACTACCACACTTTGTTAGAACGATTCGCTGCTTACCCCGTAAATATTGGACTTCTAAATCGCTTTCGGACTGCCGAAGAGCGCAAGGACATTCTGCGGCGCTTAGCTACCGGTGAACTAGATGTAGTGGTCGGAACTCATCAGGTATTGAGCAAAGATATTAAGCCCCGCAATTTAGGGCTATTGGTAGTTGATGAAGAACAGCGATTTGGGGTGAATCAAAAAGAAAAAATCAAAACCATGAAAAGCCAGGTCGATGTGTTGACTCTCTCGGCTACGCCAATTCCTCGGACTTTATACATGTCTTTGTCTGGGGTGCGAGAGATGAGCTTAATAACTACGCCACCGCCTTCGCGGCGAGCAATTCAAACTCATCTTTCACCCTACCGGACAGAAGTCGTTGGTGCAGCAATTCGCCAGGAGTTAGAGCGAGGCGGACAGATATTTTATGTAGTGCCCAGAGTAGAAGGCATCGAAGAGATTGCTGCTACTATTCGAGAATTAGTGCCTAGCTGTCGCACGGCGATCGCCCATGGCCAGATGGATGAAGGACAGTTAGAGGCTACTATGTTGGCCTTTGGGGCAGGGGAGGCTGATTTGTTGCTTTGCACGACTATTGTGGAGTCAGGGCTAGATATTCCTCGGGTAAATACTATTCTCATTGAAGACGCTCAAAAATTTGGTCTATCACAGCTTTACCAACTACGGGGGCGGGTTGGGCGCGCCGGAATTCAGGCTCATGCTTGGTTGCTATATCCTAATGCTGAGACGTTGACTGATCAGGCTCGGCAGCGCCTGCGAGCAATTCAAGAGTTTGCTCAGCTTGGCTCTGGTTATCAGTTAGCCACCAGAGATATGGAAATTCGGGGGGTAGGTAATTTGTTGGGGGCAGAGCAGTCCGGGCAGATGGAAACTATTGGTTTCGATTTATATATGGAGATGCTGCAAACTGCGATTCAAGAGATTCGCGGCCAAGAGATTCCTCAAGTAGACGATACCCAGATTGATTTACATGTGACGGCGTTAATTCCGGCAGATTATATTACTGATTTAGATCAGAAGATGAGTGCTTATCGGGCGGTGGCGGCGGCTGCTGATAAACAGGAGTTGGTGCTAATTGCGGCAGAATGGGTCGATCGATATGGGGCTATTCCTAAGCCAGCCCAACAGTTGTTTAGAATTGTGGAATTAAAGCAGATTGCTAAGCAGCTCGGCTTTAGCCGCATTAAGCCTGATGGCAAGCAGCATGTGGTGCTAGAAACGCCGATGGCGGAGCCTGCTTGGAATTTATTGGCAGCTAATTTACCCGAAAGTATGCGATCGCGCTTTGTATACTCTTCGGGCAAGGTAACAGCCCGAGGTCTAGGGGTATTCAAAGCTGCCGAACAAGTAGAAACATTGATCACCACATTGAGTAAAATGCAATCAGTATTACTGAGCGCCAGTGAACCCCAATAAAAATTCTTAAAGGGCGACAACTAAAATCTTCCATCTGGAATAACCACAACCACGTAGTACTACTCAATCATGGTAGCAAACTAATTTGTTTTTGTACTGTCTACCATCACTTCTGGACTAATCGATCGTAAATACTCCTTGTCGCCCATCAAAAGTGATGCAATAGCGGTTGAGAATATTTCTACCAATAATAACCTCTCCGTTCAAAACATCATCTGGAACAGCGATTACTTTCGCGTTGAAATAATTTTGATTATCAAAACTAAGCTTGATGCGATAGGGAATGCCTTGTATTTCTCCCCCTAGTCCTCTAAAGGGTACATATTTTTGGTTACTGACTGGCTTAAGTTGCAGTTTAGATATAATCCCAAAAGAAATAACACTAATATCAGAGCCTGTATCCAAAATTGCACAGTCAAAAACTGTCGATAATTTAGAATTGAGGGGATTTTGAAAATAGATGCAAACGACGGGGATTGGCGAAATACCTCTAACTGTAGTGTAATTAAAACTGGGCATTAGGAAGTTATTGGTCGCTCGGGAACAAAATGACAATATATCCCATGACCATGGGTACTCATTCTTTCCTTAATAAAATCAGTCTCCCATATTCGGTCTAGCAAAACATCTTCATTTTCATCTTGATCAATAACTTTTCCGTCTTCAAAGACAACATAGTGTCCGCTATACTTATCCATTAATTCTGGCAATCTCTCTTGGAATAGTTTTGATTGGTTGGTTATATATATATATGACTTTTCATCTGGGTATAAATCTCTGAGATGATATTCACAGCGATTCCCCTCTCGATCGATAGCAACAACTATATCTGTTGATTGATCAGGCTCTGGTCGGGAAGCAGTGTAGCTTTCATTGAATTTTCGAGAAACATTGAGCATCTTAAATATCGGCTGAGAGCAACCAACGCAACAATCATCTTCAATTATAACCCAGTCATGATTCGATCAAGCAACGGTCCCCATCCCTTACGAAAAGTTAAGGAATATTTCATTTCTGGTACTGCGCCCCTTGATCGGCCACCCTCAGCCAAAGACCATGCTAACATTTCCGCTTGTAGGATTATTTTTTAGATGTAGAGATAAAGCCGTGATATTAAGAGTTGCCGTTGTTGGTGGTGGTCCCGCAGGTTCTTGCGCGGCAGAAACCCTTGTTCAAGCCGGAATTGAAACCTATTTGATCGAACGCAAGTTAGATAACGCCAAACCCTGTGGTGGAGCTATTCCCCTCTGTATGGTCGAAGAATTCAACCTGCCGCCCGAAATCATTGATCGCAAAGTGCGCAAAATGAAGATGATTTCACCTTCTAACGTAGAAGTGAACATCGGCCAAACTTTGAAAGACGACGAATACATCGGCATGTGTCGGCGCGAAGTAATGGACAGCTACCTGCGCAACAGAGCCGAAAAACTAGGAGCCAAACTAATCAACGGTACCGTTCATAAAATCGAAATTCCCGGCAATGACACCGACCCTTATACCTTGCACTACGCCGACCACAGCAACGGTCAAGTAGCAGGCAACGCCCAAATACTAAAAGTAGATATGATCATTGGTGCCGACGGTGCCAATTCGCGGGTGGCCAAGGCGATCGATGCCGGTGACTATAAGTATGCGATCGCTTTCCAAGAACGCATCAAACTCCCCGAAGACAAGCTGGCCTACTACGAAGAACTAGCTGAAATGTATGTGGGCGACGATGTTTCCCCCGACTTCTACGCTTGGGTGTTCCCTAAGTACGACCACGTAGCCGTTGGTACTGGCACCATGAGTCCTAACAAGGACAGCATTAAACGTCTGCAAGCGGGGATTCGGGCCAGAGCTGCTCACCGCCTAGAAGGTGGTCAAATTATTAAAGTCGAAGCGCACCCCATTCCTGAACATCCTCGCCCCCGTCGGGTAGTTGGTCGGGTGGCTTTGGTCGGCGACGCAGCAGGCTATGTTACCAAGTCTTCTGGTGAAGGCATCTACTTCGCCGCTAAGTCTGGCCGCATGTGTGCCGAAGCGATCGTGGAGCTGTCTGAAAATGGCGCACGGATTCCTTTAGAACGAGAAATCAAGAATACTTACATCAAACGTTGGGATAAGGCTTACGGCTTGACTTACCGAGTATTGGATATTCTGCAGAAAGTCTTCTACCGCTCGGATGCTGCCAGAGAAGCATTTGTGGAAATGTGCGACGACATTGATGTACAGAAGCTGACTTTCGACAGCTATCTATATAAGACTGTGGTTCCAGCTAATCCCCTAATCCAAATGAAGATTACCGCCAAGACGATCGGTAGTTTGCTGCGTGGTAATGCACTAAAGCCCTAGCCTCAGTGAATTATCCAAAACACCTCCTGGTTTTTTGGATAATTGCTTGTACGCCTCAGCAAACTAATTTTTATTGATTTGACTATTGCTAAACCAACCTTGTCGCCAAAAGAAGAAAGCCAAACTGCCGCCAACAACCGCCATCAAGGTCAAACAAGCCGGGTACCCCCAGTACCAGTTTAGCTCTGGCATATTTAGCGGCGACTTTTCGACATTGAAGTTCATGCCATAGACCCCGGCGATAAACGTTAGGGGAATAAAGATCGATGAAACCACTGTAAGTAATTTCATAATTTCATTCATTTTATTGCCCACCGAAGATAAGTATACATCCATTAAGCCACTAGACAACTCTCGATAGGTTTCCACCATATCCATTACCTGCACCGTATGGTCGTAGCAGTCGCGCAGATAAATTTTGACTTCATCACTAATAAACTCACTACCATCTCGAATTAATTCATTAATTGCATCGCGCTGCGGCCAAATCGATCGCCGCAAAGTCAACAAATCTCGCCGCACCCGATAAATTTTCCCGAGAGTGTGCTTAGTCGGCCGAGATACCACCTCATCTTCCAATTCATCAATTAGCTCTCCATAGTGTTCTAACACCGGAAAAAAACCATCGATAATGGCATCTAGTAAACAATATGCCAAATAATCTGCTCCTTGCTGCCGCACAGTGCCGCGCCCCTGGGCAATGCGGTCGCGCACGCCCTGAAAACAGTCATGATCTGGTTCTTCTTGAGCCGTCAACAAATAGCCCTTACCCAAAATTAGACTGACTTGCTCTTTGCGAAAACCTGCCACAGTTTGATCGGGAGTCACCATCCAAGAAACAATTAATAATTGCTCTGCATAATGCTCAATTTTTGGTCGCTGTGGTACGTTGACCACGTCTTCTACTAACAGTGGGTGTAGATTAAAAGTTTTACTTAAGCTTTTCCAAGTATCGTGGTTGCCCAAGCCGGATAAATCTAACCAAGACACCGATTTAGTTTGTAAATATCGGTTAGCTTCATCAGGGTCAGTAATATGATGACAATCTACCGTGCCTGAATCATAATCAATTACAGAAAGAGTCGCTGGCTCAGCATCAATACTCAGGCTCAGTGCTCCGGGGGATACGCCTGGCCGATCATAAAAATAATCTACCTTGGAAATATTCTTGTGAGTAGACGGGAATTTAATAGTCATTAACTACAGTGGCTCTCGACGCAACGAACAAACATTTCCACACCCATCATTAATGCCGTTTCATCAAAATCAAAGCGGGGATGATGATGGGGATAAGCTAGCCCTCGATCGACATTGGCCGCACCCAAAAAGAAGTAACAGCCCGGTATTGCTTGCAAGAAATAAGACATATCTTCTGCCCCCATGGTCTGGCAATCGGGCACCACCCCTGCTGGAGTAGTTACCACATCCAAAGCGATCGATCTAACCATTGCGGTAATCCGCTCATCATTGATGGTGGCTGGGTAGAAATTCACATAATCAACCTCACAAGTTGCACCGTAAGCAGCACAAATAGAGTTGGCCAAATCGGTGATGCGCTGACGAAAGTAATCTTTAAACTTGGGGCTAAAATAGCGCACCGTACCGCGCAGAATTGCTGTGTCAGCAATCACATTGCGGGCATTGCCAGCCACAAAATTCCCCACTGTGACTACTGCCGACTCCAGCGGATCAACATTGCGGGCCACGATCGACTGCAATGCACTCACTAACTGTGCCCCAACCACTAGGGCATCTACAGTTTGGTGGGGCATCGCTCCATGGCCACCCCGCCCCTGAATTTTGATATCAAACTGCTCTACTGCGGCCATCAAAGGGCCACTACGCACGCCCACGGTGCCCAAGGGCAAGTTATTCCACAGATGCAGGCCAACAATCGCATCTACTTCGGGGTTTTGTAATACTCCAGCCTGAATCATCGGCAGCGCGCCGCCGGGATATTCTTCGGCGGGTTGGAAAATAATTTTTACGGTGCCTGCAAAACTATCCCGATGCTGAGATAGGTAATAAGCCGTCATTAGGGCGATCGCCGTATGACCATCATGGCCACAGGCATGCATACAGCCAGGATTTTGCGATCGATAGTTTACTTCGTTTTCTTCTTGAATTGGCAGGGCATCCATATCGGCACGGATCGCTAAACCTTTGAGATCGTAGCTGGTCTTTTTGCCCTGCAATATGGCCACAATTCCAGTTTCGGCAATGCCAGACTGATATTGAATTCCCCATTCTTGCAGCTTCTTTTGAATCAACTCCGCCGTGACTTTTTCCTGAAAGCCCAGCTCTGGATGCTGATGAATTTGACGGCGCACAGCCACCAAATGTGGTTGCAACGCCTGAATATCGGGTCGAATCTTACTCAGATCGACAGACTGGGGTAGGTCAGTGGTAGCGAAAGAAGTGCGATCCATATTTCAAAGGGGATTTTTTGGTACAAAGACTGATGTAGTACGATCGATGAAAATGTAATGCTTGCCACACCGTTTTAGCTTAACGGATTCGGAGAGATCTGCTTGCCTGTTTTAGGAATCAATTTTGGCAAAGGTCTGACTGGAATTGTCAGTGATCTCTTGCAGGTAAGCAATATGCCGATCGATTATCTCACAGCCTTCAGCCACATTCTCGATTACTGCCAATTTGCCCCGCAGCTCCGCCGCTCCCGGAAAGCCTTTGGCATACCAAGTCAGGTGCTTGCGGGCTTGGCGCACCCCATAAATACCTTTGTATTCAAACAATGCCTGGAGGTGTTCACGCGCACAGGCTAGGAGATCGATCGAAGTAGGAGCAGGCAGTTCTTCACCGGTTTTCAGAAAGTGATCTACTTGACCGACCAAAAACGGATAGCCCAAAGTCCCCCGTGAGCACATCACCCCATCGGCTCCGGTTTGTTCTAAACAATCTACCGCTGCCTGCACCGAAAACATGTCCCCATTACCAATCACCGGAATACTGACGACTTCCTTAACCTGACGAATCCAATCCCACTTGGCGGGGCCATTGTAGCCCTGAGCGCGGGTACGGCCATGGACAGTAATCATCTGGGCACCGGCATCTTCCATTAGTTTAGCGAAGGAAAGAATATTGATTTCGCTATCTGACCAACCAATCCGAGTCTTCACCGTCACTGGCACTGATACAGCTTTGACCACTGCTCTGACTATTTCTGCGGCAATTTCGGGTTCCCGCAGCAGCGAAGATCCACCACCATTTTTGGTGATTTTGTTCACTGGGCAGCCCATGTTGATATCCACTGTATCGGCGCCTTCGGCGACTGCTCTGAGAGCAGCTTCAGCTAAGAAGTCTGGCCGACAATCAAATAACTGAATACTAATTGGTCTTTCGCTAGCTTCGATCTCCATGATGCGCGGCAG
>JAYUSV010000537.1:0-3239 GCA_043755495.1 Synechococcales cyanobacterium | reverse complement strand
GCACTCTCGGCAATTCTGATGACATCGTCTTAGGAACATTTAGTCACAATGGTGTATTGTTGCCCAATCAAAGCTATAACCAGAGCCAATCTGTTCTGATCCCCTTCTCGTTAATGGGTCGCTACAGCTTATTCATCAAAACAGATTTGCAAAACTCAGTTTATGAGGCAGGCGGTGAAGCCAACAATATAGCCCTAACCAGCTTGGATGTGAGTCGCCAATCTGCTGATCTACAAGTGGTAGCTGCGAATACATCAGCAATCACTGTTAGCGGTAATCCTCTGACTATCAACTGGACCGTTCAGAATTTGGGTGTGAGTAAAACCGTTGCTAACTTTTGGTATGACAATGTTTACCTATCCGCTGATGGGGTGATTGACAGCCAAGACATCTTATTGGGAGCCGTATCCCACAGCAATTCTTTGGATGTCATGGGGCAGTACAGTACAACCAAAACCTTTAACATTCCGATCAATCTTGCTGGCCAGTACCAAGTTTTGGTGCTCGCTGATGGTGCATCTCAAGTGATTGAGGATGCCAATGAAGGTAACAATAGCTTCGTTGCTGGTACGATCGAACTTACTCAAGGACTGACCCCTAACCTAGTGGTAGCTAGTATTGACACGCCACCTACGCAAGCCATTGGTGGCCAGACCCTTGGTATTACTTGGAATGTTCGTAATGATGGCCTTGCAGCTATAGTTAGTGAGCGCACTTGGACTGATAGAGTTTACCTCTCCAGAGACAAAGTTTTTGACCGAGACCTAGATCTAGTGCTGGGTTACCAATTTCAGCAGGGTGGCTTGGCCATTGGAGAAACTCGATCTCAAACAGTCAGCTTCAATCTGCCTATAGGGTTGTCAGGCCGTTATTACGTCTTTGTAGAAACTGATAGTCAAAATACGGTTTATGAACGTAATGGTGAAGGAGACAACATTCACTTCAACTCCACTTCGACCCAGATTGTTATTCCTGAGCCAGCAGATCTCTCTGTTAGTGGGATCACATTGCCCAATCAGGCATTGCTAGGTCAGAATATGCAATTCACTTATATCGTTGAGAATACTGGCGAAAATCCGGCAAGAGGTGCTTGGCATGATTCCGCCTACTTGTCAGTAGATGATAAGTGGGATGCAGCAGATATCTTGATTGAAAGCGTGCAACACATTGGTGATGTTGTCAGTGGTGGCAGTTATACTGGGGCTTTCTCTGCACCTGTTCCGGGCATTTTACCCGGCAATTATCATGTCATTGTTCGTAGTGATGTTCGCAATCAGATCAGAGAGACTAACGAAACTAATAATGTAACGGTTAGTACTGGGCTGGTAAGCATTGATGCTCAAACACTGGTCTTGAATGAGACTGTCACGGGCATTCTGCATGAAAAACAGTCTTCCTACTATCGCATTGATGTCAAGGCTGGTGAAACCCTGCAAGTCAAGCTCGATGGTCTGTTGTCAATCGGCTCAAGCGAGTTGTACATAAGCTATGGATCAGTTCCCAGTCGTAATGAATTTGATTACAGTTTTAATAGTGCCTTCAACCCCGACCAAGAAATAGTTGTGCCAACGACGAGAGGCGGTACTTACTATGTTTTGGTCTACAGTAATGGCACTGATGGCACATCGCCTACACCCTATACCTTAAAGGCTCAAACCTTAGGTTTGTCGATCTTAGACTTGAATAATAACCATGGTAGTAACTTGGGGCAAACCACCATTGGCATAAATGGGGCCAAGTTCTCAGCTAATGCTGAAGTAAGTTTGGTGGCTGCTGATGGTACAACGAGGATTGCTCAGAATGTTGTTTGGAAAAACAGCACAGAACTATGGGCAAACGTTGACCTGCGCGGATTGGCCGTGGGTGAGTACGATATTCGCATTCGCGATCGGGGTAGTGTGACCACCTTGGATGACAGCTTCACGGTCAACAATGGCAACGCGGGTCGCATAGAGACCAGATTGGTGGCGCTGCCTAATGCCCTCCGCCCCAATCAGGTTGCTGAGTTTTCAGTGGAATATACCAATGTTGGGGAAACGGATGTTGTTGCGCCGCTTCTTTCCATGTCTATTGAAAATGGTAAGATCAAGCTGCCCTATGAAACCGACTTCAACACCACTAAATACCAATTTTTAGGGATCAGTAGTGAAGGGCCTGCGGGGGTTCTGGCACCCGGTGAAACGGGACGAACTAGCTTCTTGGTGAAGGCCGCAGATGTTGCTAATGGTGGAATATCTATTAAGATCAACCCGGTTTCTGATGCCCAGAAGATTGATTGGCCCACTGCTGGTGTGGGTAACGATGTTGATACCACGATGGTACGGAATCTTGCCCAAGCAGTGGGCAATAACTTTGCCACTTACCAAGCGATGCTGGCTGACAATGCCAGCTACCTCAGCAGCTTGGGTCAGCGAACGGGAGATGTGCAGCGGCTATTAGCCTTTGAGGCTCAACAAGCCATGGGTAGCCTCGAACAGGATCAGGCTGCTGGCTCGTTTGGTCGGGGTTGGTCTTTTGCCGGTACCATGCGTGCTGATGTGAATGGCAATGGAGATGTGGCCATTTCTGGTGGTTTGGGTCAACTGCTGTCGGCTCAGCAAGCTGGTACCACCATTCAGTCCAACAGTCGCCGTCTGACGATCGATAGTTTCTTACCTATTAATGGTGAGTCTAACGAGTACCGCTTCCTCCTCCAAGCCGATGGTACCTACACCAATGCTGGCAGCAAGCTGGTTAAGGTGGGCGATCGCTATCAATTAACCAATTTAGATGGATCCCAATATTCATTCCGTGTTGATGGACAGGTTGACTTTGTAGAAGATGTCAATGGCTACCGTGTTACGGCTATCTATACGGGCAATCTGCTGACGGGCTATAGCTCTGCCAGTGGTGATTATGTTAATTTCACCTACAACAGCCAACAGCGACTAGCTAGCGTGACCGATCGCACCGGTGAAACGGCCACCTTCAGCTACGATGCCACAGGCAACTATCTCAAAACTGTGGCCTCACCCACGGTGAACAATACCTATAGCTACGATGATCCTGATCGTCCTGGGGCAATTTCCAAGACTATCACTGGTGATGGCACGACAATCAGCTACGACTATGATAGCCAAGGTCGTCTGCACCAATTGGCCTACGGCAACTCTAGTTTGGCCTATACCTATGATAGTGCTGCCGGTGTAACCGTTACGGACAGTACTGGGGCAAAATCTACTACCCTCCGTAACGATCTG
>JAYUSV010000536.1:0-3247 GCA_043755495.1 Synechococcales cyanobacterium | reverse complement strand
ACCGGCCAACTGGGCAATCTCTTCCCGACGGCGTTGGGGTTCTAACCGTTCGATTTTGACCACGGTGCGCTCTTGGGCTTTTTTGCCCACACCTTCTTTGCGCACTTGAAAATGTACGTCGGCCATAGCCGCCATGATTGGTTGGTGAGTGACACAGAGCACCTGTCGATTGATCGCCAACTGTTGTAACTTATCAGCGATCGACTGGGTAACTTTCCCAGAAACCCCGGTGTCGATTTCATCAAAAATCAAAGTACCAGTGGGGGTAATCGCCGAGAAACAAGCCTTTAATGCTAACAAAAACCGACTCATTTCTCCACCCGAGGCTGTAGCGGCTAAAGATTGCAGTGGTTCACCCGGATTGGGGCTAAACAAAAAACAAACGTTGTCAGCACCGTTGTTGCTGGGCATCTGAGGTTGGATATCGACGAGGAACTGGACTTTGGCCATGCCCAAAGGTTTCAGTTCAGCTACAAGCTGTTGTTGGAGTTTTTGGGCGGTTTGTTGTCTGCGATCGGTCAATTTATCGCAGGCTTTGAGAAGTTTGGCGTGGCAGGCATCGAGAATGGCTTGAAGTTCTTCGATCGATTCTCCTTTACCAGTGAGTCCAGCCAGCTCTAACTGAGATTTTTCTAGCCGATCAATCAATTCGCCTAGGTTGCAGCCATACTTCCGACAGATATGTTTGAGAAACCTCATCCGATCTTCGATTTCTTCTAATCTTTTGGGATCAGCTTCTAATCGATCGCCATAGCTGTTAATTCTGCGTCCTACATCGATAATTTGGGTCAGGCTATCGCTGACCACATCTAACAGCGGCTGCAATTTGGGGTCAATATCCACACAGCCCACCAACAGGTTCTCGGCTTTGCTCAGCAAATCAGCAGCAGCAGATTCTCCTGAGTCGTTTTGATACAGGAGTTGATAAACTTGATAACTCTGTTGTTGCAGATCTACTACGTGGTTCAGAGTTTGATGTTCTTGATCGAGAGTAACAAGTTCATCGGCAGTGTCTAAACCAGCAAACTCCAATTCTTGAACTTCGGTGCGCAGGGTTTCTAATCGAAAAGCGTGGTCTGTTTGCTGCTGTTGGCGCTGAGCTAATTGTTTTTCGGCTTGCTGCCATGCTTGAAAACTTTGGATAACTTGCAGTCGATCAGCTTCCAAACCACCATAGGCATCGAGTAACTGGCGCTGCTGATGGGCAATTTGGTTGGTTTGGCCTTGGCCGGTGATTTCTACCAGGTGTTCGCGCAGTTCGTTGAGAACATGTTTGCTGACTATGGTGCCATTGACCCGCAGCTTCGATCGAATGGTGCCACCAGTGCGGCTGATTTCGCGGGTACAAACCAGGTTAGTGGCTGCGACGATATCATTGGCTTGCAGCCAGTTTAAAAGATGGGGTGGTGATGTAAAGGTTCCTTGCACAATGGCGCGACTGGTGCCACTTCTGACCAAGCGAGCGCTGACCGTGCCACCTAAGAGGGCATCGATCGCGTCCAAAATAATCGATTTACCTGCACCGGTTTCGCCGGTCAGCACATTCAGTCCTCGGGCGAAGTCAATGGTGAGTTCGTCGATTAGGGCAAAGTTGCTGATGTGTAAGGAAAGTAGCATTGGTAAGCTAGTCAGAGCGGCACAAACGATCTATATCATAGTCTCTGGCAGGTATTGAATCCAGCGATCAGCATTCTGGCTGGCCAAATTGCAAAATTGATTAGTTTGTGGCAAGAGCTAAACAAAATGGTAACATCTACATTTGTGCTTAGTACTTTTCTACCCGAAAAACCTGTGATATTTTTGCTGGTTGATCAAGACTATATTACCTAGAGAGCAAACAAATGAAAGAGCAAGCACTGAAATTTCTACGCCAAGCTCTTAACAATCCCTCTGCCGATTTTAGAGATGGTCAATGGGAATCAATCTCAGCATTAGTTCAGGACAAATCTCGAATGTTAGTAGTGCAAAGAACTGGCTGGGGAAAAAGTATAGTTTATTTCCTCGCTACCAAACTTCTGCGAGATCAATCGGCCAGATTACCGTCGAATTGTTAGAATACTGCAAGCCTTGCCAGCGACAATTCCAGTACTAGCAACTACCGCAACAGCTAACAATCGGGTAGTGGAAGACATCAAAAACCAATTAGGTGAAAATTTGCAGGTTATTAGGGGATCATTGATTCGAGATAGTTTGCAGCTACAAAATATTTCTATTGTCCGTCCAGCAGAACGGATCGCTTGGATTGCAGAATATTTACCTAAGTTACCTGGTAGCGGCATCATTTACGCACTGACAATTAATGATGCCAAACTTTTGACGGCATGGCTTAGACAAAAAGACATTGACGTAGAATCTTATTATGGTGCATTAGATACTGAGACTAAAATCTGCTTAGAAGATAGATTACTAAATAATGATATTAAAGCCTTAGTGGCTACAACTGCTCTCGGGATGGGTTTTGATAAACCAGACTTAGGATTTGTGATTCATTACCAAAGGCCGGGTTCTGTAGCGATAAAATATCAACTTGACTTAGCTAAAATTCAAAAACTGACTAAAATCCGTCGTCAAGAACAACAGCAAATGCATGATTATATGTCTAGCTCTCGATGTTTAATGGCTTTTTTAGCTCTTAATTCACTCAATTATGCTGATTAAAACCATGACCAGCCACCATCTCACTCCAGATACTCAGGCCATCTTGCTACTGTGCGCTAGTTTTGGTCAAAGTCGTGCGACCAATCTACCACCTTTGAATTTAAAGGAGTACAATGCCTTCGCCCAATGGCTACATGGGCAAAAATTGCGTCCAGCTGATGTTTTAACAGTCCAAGGACAAGATATTATTGCTGATTGTGATTGTTTAGACCCGTTACGTCTCAAAGTATTACTGGAAAAAGGCATGATGCTGGCGATCGCTGTTGAAAACTGGACAAACCAAGGCTTATGGATTTTGGGCAGAGGAGATCAACTTTATCCGGCTAGATTAAGAAAACAACTAGGTGCTAGCGCTCCACCAATTTTATATGGGGTTGGTGATACATCATTGTTGTCACAAGGTGGTTTAGCTGTTGTGGGCTCTCGGGATGTGGATGAAGAAGGTATGGCCTATACTGCGCAAGTTGCTGATAACTGTGCGAGACAAGGAATACTCACATCTTGCATCACGCCTGACTAGCATATAAAAACTATTTTATTTTAGGCGAAATTATGAGAAAAAGGGCGTAGAAAAATTCAAAATAAGAAC
>JAYUSV010000535.1:0-9951 GCA_043755495.1 Synechococcales cyanobacterium | reverse complement strand
TAATATTTATTCTCATAATGGAAGCGCTACAATCAAGATCATATATCTTAAAGTCGGCAGATATGAATATCTCTCCTGATGAAATCGTGCAAATTTTGAAAAATCGCGGACTGCGGGTGACACCCCAGCGTTTTGCGGTGTATCGAAACCTGCTCGATCGAGAAGATCATCCCACTGTCGATAAACTGTTATTGGATCTCAACGCCCAAGGTCCAGTATCTTCTCAGGCCACTGTATACAGCGCCTTACAAGCATTGCAAACCGTTGGATTAATTAGAGAAGTCCGTATCGAAGCCGGTATTGGTCGGTATGATGCCAATGTACATCCTCATCATCATTTTTGCTGTAATAACTGTGACTCGATCGAAGATCTGCCCTGGCAAACTTTTGCCGAACTAGATCTGCAAAAAATTAAGCCCGAGCTGCAAGCCCAGACTTATGAGGTAGTAGTACGTGGTCTGTGTAAAGATTGCCAGCAATAATCTAGGCGCTTTGCTTAGCCAAATTATTCAGTAGCCACAGCGAAAAAATTAGACCAATAAAGTGAGCAAAAATACTCTGAGTGTTGGCCAACACCTCCAACATTTCCATAGGTTGAATAGTAATGTTGGCCATTGTGGAGCCGCTATTCATTACTTGACTAAGGGCAAAAGGATTAATTAGTGCCAAAGACTTACCAAACAAACTCCAAATTAAACCTTGCGCTCCTAAAATTCCTAGCGCTAACCCCCCAATGTTAATAAACACACCCATCTGAATCAATTTGACGGTATCAGCTTTGCGTGGACGAGTATTGGCATCAGCAAATTTGCGGGCCGACAAACTGTATCGTAAGAACCAAAAAACTCCAGCAAAGGCCAATGCCAAAGATAGCACTGTGAAGATTAATCCACCACCAGTGTTACGGTCAGTACCAATTGCCCCCGGATTTCTACTCGCTGCTGTCCAGGCGATCGCAATTAATAGTGCCATACCAGAAACCACTGCTGGAACCAACTGTCCCAACAGACCAAAGCGGCCAGCGAAGCGCAGGTTAGACGCAATTTTTTTAGCGGCTACCGGAGTTGAACTATTGTTAAGAGATTCTGTCATGATATTTTCAACAAATCGAAAGAAAAGTATATATAGAAATTCCCCAAGGGGAAGGATAATCGAGCTAACCTTAAAACAAGCATCTAAATAACTCAGCCTCAGTATTAAAACCGATCAGCAGCAATAATGGCCAGATCGAAAATAAGTAGAATTACAGTTTAGCTAATCATTTGAGCTAAACAGGCTGAGATCGATGCTTTTTCAGAAGGGGTGTGTGGGGCTTAATCGCTCCGATGATTATACCCACCCAAGATTTCAGTACTTTAAAGCATTCTAGTGGTCAAAACTATGAAATTTGATGACATTTACCGCTTCTTTCAAAATCCACCGCCACTCTATCTCAACCAAGAACTAGCGGTTTGCTACATCCTGGCTGTTTTGATGGACGGTGATTCCTATGGCACCGAGCTGATTTCTCGTTTAGAGAAAGAGTCCGAAACTTTTCGACTTTCAGATACTGTGCTCTACAGCGCCATCAAGTTTCTAGAAGGCTCGGGCATGATTTCAGGCTACTGGAAAAAGGTGGAAGGCCGAGGTCGTCCCCGCCGGATGTACAAAATTCATCCAGATTGGGAAGCCAAAGCACAAGAATTTGCTAGTTTTTGGTACAGCTACAGCGCTGCTAGCCTTAAACAGCCCACCGGCACACCCATGTTGTTGGTGTGATCAGGCGAGCAAACAGGAGGCACTCTTGCCTCCTGTTGCCTTCTTGTGATATTGTATGAATCTTGCGCACAACCAATTGAATGCGCGGGCGTAGTTTAGTGGTAAAACCATAGCCTTCCAAGCTGTTGTTGTGGGTTCGATTCCCACCGCCCGCTTAAAAATGAAAAGAACAAAACACACTCTCCAACAGTTGTTGGGGGGTGTTTTTTGTGATAAATGAGAAAATCAGTACAGGTTAATATTTTCTTCATAATCTCACCTAAAGCTTTGCTAGCAATCGGTTTCCGGCAAAACAATTCGGTGAATTCTAAATTTAAACCAGACCAAACGTGTCAAATTGTAAATTTTCTGCTAATTTTGGTAAAGAATAGAAATAATATCTATCCACTTAAAAATTAATTTCTCGATCGCGCAAGGGACCTAGAACATGACCATTGCATTAGATAGAGGCCAGGAACGGGGACGGTTTGATGTCCTTGATGACTGGCTGAAAAAAGACCGCTTCGTATTTGTGGGCTGGTCTGGCATTTTGCTGTTTCCTACGGCCTTTTTGGCTCTAGGTGGCTGGATGACCGGTACCACTTTTGTTACCTCTTGGTATAGCCACGGTTTGGCTTCTAGTTACCTAGAAGGTGCTAACTTTTTAACCGTAGCAGTATCCACTCCTCCTAACAGCTTGGGCCACTCCTTGTTGTTCTTGTGGGGCCCAGAAGCTCAAGGTGACTTTACCCGCTGGTGTCAGTTGGGTGGCCTTTGGGCATTCGTGGCTCTGCATGGTGCTTTTGGATTGATCGGCTTTATGCTGCGTCAGTTTGAAATCGCTCGCTTAGTTGGCATTCGTCCTTACAACGCTCTGGCTTTCTCTGGCCCGATTGCCGTATTTGTCAGCGTTTTCTTGCTGTACCCACTGGGTCAATCTGGTTGGTTCTTTGCTCCCTCTTTTGGCGTAGCAGCGATTTTCCGGTTCATCTTATTCCTACAAGGCTTCCATAACTGGACGCTGAACCCCTTCCACATGATGGGCGTAGCTGGAATCTTGGGTGGTGCATTACTTTGTGCTATTCACGGTGCCACTGTAGAAAATACCCTGTTTGAAGATGGTGATACCACCAACACTTTCCGGGCGTTTGAACCTACTCAAGCCGAAGAAACTTACTCGATGGTTACTGCTAACCGTTTTTGGTCACAGATTTTTGGAATTGCTTTCTCCAACAAGCGCTGGTTGCACTTCTTTATGCTGTTTGTACCGGTAACTGGCCTGTGGATGAGTTCGGTAGGCATCGTTGGTTTGGCTTTGAACCTGCGGGCTTATGATTTCACATCTCAAGAGCTTCGGGCTGCTGAAGACCCTGAGTTTGAAACTTTCTACACCAAGAATATCTTGTTGAACGAAGGTATCCGTGCTTGGATGGCTCCTCAAGATCAGCCTCATGAGCAGTTTGCTTTCCCTGAAGAAGTTCTACCTCGCGGTAACGCTTTGTAAGATTCTTTAGATTTAGATTTTCCCAAAACCCTCCGCAACAGCGGAGGGTTTTGGGTTTCTTCGTGCCAGATAGCTTACCTTGGAGGCTGAGGGAGTGATAGAATTGTAGAGAATCGTAGAAATTGTCACCTCATCCCCCATCCGCTCCATATGGCCGTGCAGATTCTGGTAGAAAAGAAAAAATTAGCTAAATCGCCCCTCAGCATTCATAAATTAGGCGATCGAATACTCCGGCAACCAGCTAAGCGAGTCAACAAAGTTGATGACGAACTGCGCCAGACGGTGGTACAGATGCTGCAAACTATGTATACCGCCGATGGCGTGGGCTTAGCAGCTCCCCAAGTAGGTATCAACAAACAACTAATTGTGATCGACAGCGATCCAGAAGATTTAGCCTTGCCTCCATTGATTTTGATCAACCCAGAAGTCAAAAATCGCGGTAGAGTACTGGCCAAGGATCAAGAAGGCTGCTTGAGCGTCCCTGGCGTTTATATGGACGTAGAGCGCCCCGAAACAGTCGAAATTTCTTATAAGGATGAAAATGGTCGCCCTTGTCACCTGAAGGCCGATGGCTTTTTGGCCAGGGTGATTCAACACGAAATGGATCACCTCAGCGGCGTGTTGTTTGTCGATCGCATCGATGATAGCCTCACCCTCACTGCCGAGTTGAAAAAACATGGTCTTTCCATTCAGGCCGTTCAACCCGTTAGTTTAGGAGTTAGTTAGTGTTTAATTACACCCCATTGGGCAGCATTTGTCTGTTAGGAGCTTGTATTACGGCGATCGCCGCTGTAGGTTCAGTATTTGAGCTGTCTTCTGGTACTCCAGAATATGGCACCACTATTACTGGGGCGATTTTGGCAGTCAGCATTCCTCTGACTGTTGGTTTGTTCTACGTAGCAGTCCGTAGTACCAACACTGTCAACAAATAACTGTTTTTGGTGGGTATATCAAGTTAGGTCTCTAGATTTGAGTATCTTGACATTATATAGATTGGACAACGGTGAACGCTGTTGATCGATTATGATTAAGGCGGCTATTGGCCAAAATTTTGTGCGAGGAAAACAATGCATTTTAATGTTCAAGAGATTATTACTGGCTTAATGGAAAAGATGGGTTATTGGAGCTACCTACCCGTTTGGTTCGTTATTTTTGCCGAATCTGGACTCTTCTTCGGCTTCTTTTTACCTGGGGATAGCTTGTTACTAACTACTGGGTTTTTGTGTTATGCACATCCCGAAACTTGGAACATTGCTGTAATGTGTTTTGGTGGATTCGTTGCTGCGGTTTTGGGTGACAATGTGGGCTATTACACTGGTCGAAGATACGGTCGAGGTTTATTTGAAAAAGAAGATTCTATAGTATTCAAGAAAAAATATTTATTAGCCGCCCAAGATTTTTATGAGAAGAAAGGACCACTAGCCGTAGTCGCTGCCCGGTTCATCGCAATTGTACGAACCTTCGCTCCAATTGTAGCTGGTGCTGCTGCAATGAATTATAAGACATTTATTACGTACAATATTGTAGGCGGATTTCTGTGGGTAGTGGGTTTAAATTTAATGGGCTTTTTCTTAGGTGAAACCTTGGAAAAAGCTGTGGGCAAAGACAATGTAGAAAAATATTTAGTATTAATCACATTGGCAGTAGTTTTACTGTCCTTTATCCCCTCTGTAATTCACATATTACAAGAAATGAGGAAAGGAGAGAAAAATAAGCATTAATTTCTTCAGCTTAATCAAACCTCCCGGTCGGGAGGTGCAGAAGGATGTCACAGACTGCAAACTTGGCCACTGCCATCGCAGCAAAATTTACTCAGTCCTTTAAGTAACAGCATCGCAGTCAAAATTTGGTGAGTAATGATCGCCACCAACAGCACCACCTGATAACCAGCGGCTTGTAGTGGACTCATCCCCGCCAACATCGCCCCAGCCATCCAACTTGGCACTGTCACCAAGCCTGTTAAGGCCAAAGTTTGGAAGGCTGGTTGCAGGCTTTGGTAAAGGGCTTGGCGTTGATAGACCTGTAACCATTGACTGCCAGTAGCTCCCAAACTCAAGCGAGTCTCGATCGACCTTTGCTCCTGCTTTAAAGACTTCAAAAACCGATCTCCTACCCCAATCACCACCGGCGGACTAGCTGCCATCAACACCCCCACCAGTATGGGCAAATAGCCGATCGGCATCTGGCCACGACCCACCAGCAAATAAACATAGCCCAAGACAAACCCGGTACCTAGCAAAAACACCCCAAAAATCAGCGGCAACAACTGCTGCCAAGATTTACCCAGCCGACTGCTAGTAGCCACCGCTACCACAAATATTAAAACCAACGAACCAACTACACTTGCCCAGGGCTGCTCAGCGCGCAGCACCAAACTAAAAAATATGCCCAGCATCAAGACTTGGAGAGCCGCCCGCGCCACGGACAGGAACAATTGCCCGCTGAGTTTCATCCTAAACCACAGCAGTAGTCCAGCCGTAAAAGCTACCAAACCACCCATCACCGCCAAATCGATCAAACTTAATTCAGGTAATTTTTCCACGAGTACTCAATTGTGGGTTAGCCACGGTTAAAATAGTTTACATATTTTCGGACGCAAACATAGTGAGTACCATTCCCCCCCTAGACCTCAAGCGACAATACCAGATAATCGGAGCTGAAATAGATGCCGCTGTGCTTTCTGTGCTGGCCTCTGGTGCATATATTGGTGGGCCGGGAGTGCAGGCGTTCGAGCAAGAATTTGCTGCCTATGTAGGCACCACAGAGGCGATCGGCTGTAACTCTGGCACCGATGCTTTATATTTAGCCTTAAAGATTTTGGGGATTGGTGCTGGTGACGAAGTGATCACCACCCCATTTACCTTTATTGCTACCGCCGAAATGATCAGCGCAGTGGGTGCCAAACCAGTATTGGTAGATATTGATCCTGACACCTATAACATTGACCTAAACAAGATTGCTGCGGCCATTACTCCCCAGACCAAGGCCATTATGCCGGTGCATTTGTTTGGTAGACCAGTAGATATGACAGCTTTGATGTCGATCGCTAATGCTCATAACCTCAAAGTAATCGAAGACTGTGCCCAGTCTACCGGGGCAGAATGGGCCGGTCAAAAAACCGGCAACATTGGCCATGTGGGCTGTTTTAGCTTTTTCCCGACCAAAAACTTGGGCTGCTGCGGCGATGGGGGAGCCGTTACTCTCGATGACTCTACTTGGGCAGCCGATGCCCGAATGTACCGAGAGCATGGCAGCCGGGTGCGCTACTACCACGAAGTAGTAGGCATCAATAGTCGGCTAGATGCGCTACAAGCGGCCGTGCTGTCGATTAAGCTGCGCTATTTAGATAAATGGAATATTGGCAGACAAGAAGTGGCCGATCGCTATCAACAGCTTCTTGGAGATGTGCCAGGAATCATTTTGCCCAAGCCGACCATGGCACCAGGTAAATCGTCATGGAATCAGTACACCATTAGAATCCTCGGATCAGATCATGGTGCCCGCCGTGACGCAGTGCGCGCCAAGCTCCAAGAATCTGGCATTATTTCAATGATTTACTATCCCTTACCCTTGCACCGGCAAGAAGTTTACCAAGATTTAGGGTATAAAGCAGGAGACTTCCCCGTCACCGAAGAAGTCTCTCATCAGGTGTTATCGATACCGATGTTTCCTGAAATTACTGCCGCAGAACAAGAACGGGTCGCCTATGCTCTTAAAGCAGCTTTATAAGTAGATGCAGTCAAAGCATCTACCAAGCTACGGACAGTGGCGATCATCGCCAGCTCATCGTTGAGCTTGTTGATGGCGCTACCAACTCCAATGCCTGCGGCCCCAGCGGCGATCGCCAAAGGTGCAGTAATGCTAGAAATTCCAGAAGCACAGAGCACCGGTACGCTCACCGCCCGGGCAATTTCTACCGTAGCGGCCAAAGTAGGAGCCGCTTTTTCGATTAGACCCCAAGTACCGGCATGTAGCGGATTAGCACTGGTGCCACCCTCGGTTTGAATGATATCGGCACCCAAAGATACCAAAGTTTGAGCCAGCTCTACCTGTTGGTCGAGAGCCAAAATATGCGGCACTGTTACCGATAACAACGTATGAGGCAGCAATTTACGAGTGGCTTGAGTTAAAGCAATCACTTCATCTGCTTCAAACTTAATGCCCTGGGCATAGAAGCTATCAAAGTTACCAATTTCTACTAAATCAGCACCAGCCGCAACTGCCGCCGCTAATAGCTCCGCATCAATAGCCGAGGCACAAATAGGTAAGTTGGTAAGCTGCTTGGCCATCTTCACTAACTGTGGACTAGCTGCAATATCGATGAATGTAGCGTTACCTCGATCGGCAGCCTTAATTACGGCTGATACGTTGACAGCATCAAAGTTGTTTAAGCCACTAATTACTTTCAAAGCCCGACGCTGAGAAAAAGCCGCCTGTAAAGAATCAAGATTGGACATGAGCTATTGCTCCAGAATGATTTGAATCAGTATTTTAGCCGAATTCAACCCTTTGATCATGAACTACTTGGCATTTGATGGAAAATGGATAAAGTGTGTGTTCTATTAAATTGACAATTTTATATACTGGTGACTGCCAACTTGCAGCTTGCCCAGACTTTTTTTAGTTCTCGTGGGTATATTTCCATGCCTAGCTCTATTCCGACCCAGCCCCTGGCGGGCAGCTCAATAGCATTTTCAGACAGCACCGAATATCCGATCCAAAGCGGTGACTTAGCCGATGACGAAGGGTTACTAGCTAATCGGTATCAGATCTTTAAAATTTTGGGCAGAGGTGGTTTTGCCATTACTTATTTGGCACGCAATGTCTATTTACCTGGCCAACCTCTGTGTGTGATCAAACACCTGGTGCCCAAGTTTACCAATCCATCTTTGCTGACGATCGCCAAGTGGCGTTTTTATGTAGAAGCCCGCACCTTAAGCCATTTGGGTAGCCACAGCCAAATTCCGCTATTAATCGACTATTTTCGTAAAGATGGCGAAATGTATTTGGTGCAGGAATATATTCCTGGTGATACCCTCTTTAACCAGATTCGATCACAGGCAGTCAAAACCGAGATCGAAGTCCAAGATTTCTTAATCGAAATGCTGCACCTGTTGACCTATGTACATAGCTGCCGTTTGATTCACCGCGATATCAAACCCCAAAATATTATTCGTTGCTCCACCGATGATCGGTTAGTGTTGATTGACTTTGGGGCAGTAACCGATCGAGAAGGATCCAAGCAAGACGACCAGCGATTAACCATTAAGGCGATCGGCACTCCTGGCTATGCACCACCCGAACAGATTTCGGGGCAGCCAGTGTATGCCAGTGATGTCTACGCTTTGGGAATGACCTGTATTTTTCTGCTCACCGGCAAAGAACCGATTTATTTTGCCGTAGACCCCCGTACCTGCGAAGTCCGCTGGCGATCTGGAGTACAGATCAGTGATAATTTAGCCGATATTATCAACAAAATGATTCGGATATCTTTGATCGATCGCTATCAGTCAACAGTACAGGTGTTGCAGGCGATCGACAGTCAGCAACTGCGCATCAAACTTCGTCGCTATGTAGATAGCAAATATACCCAAGGAATGAGTGAGACCCAAGCAATTACCAATGATGCGAACTTACCGCCTGCTGTGCAATGGGCTATGCGGATGGCCAGCCCAGACCAGTAAATCAACGGAATATCACATCCGACCACTCTGAGCTTTTACCAAAGAAACCATTGATTTTTGCAGTAGGTGCTAGAATCGACGAACGTCACACCCAAAATTGCCGTGCAAGTAACTTTTCTCGGGACATCTTCTGGAGTGCCCACCCGAGGGCGCAATGTTTCTAGCTTGGCGCTCAACTTACCGCAGCGAGCAGAGGTTTGGCTATTTGACTGTGGCGAAGCAACCCAGCACCAAATATTGCGTTGTGATGTAAAAATTGGTCAAATTCGACGGATTTTTGTCACCCATTTACACGGCGACCATATTTTTGGCCTGATGGGCTTGTTAGCGACTTACGGCATGGCCGGAAATCCTGATCGGATTGACATTTATGGTCCATCAGGATTGTCAGAATATCTCAATGCCAGCCAAAAGTATTCTTACACTCATTTTAATTACCCGATCAAAGTCCATACTGTTCAAGAAGGGCTTGTGTATGAAGGAGCTGGCTTTAAGGTTAGCTGCATTCCGCTTAAACACAAAGTACCCGCTTTTGGCTACCGGGTAGAAGAGGCCGATCGACCAGGCAAGTTAGATGTGGCCAAAGCGGTGGCCTTGGGGGTTCCGGCTGGGCCAATGTTTGGTCAGCTCAAAAATGGCGAAACTGTCACATTACCTGACGGTCGCCAGATCAATGGGCAAGATCTCTGTGGGGCTACTGAGAAAGGTCGGGTGATGGTGTACTGCACTGACACGGTGTTTTGTGAGAATTCGATCGAGTTAGCCCACGGAGCCGATCTATTAATCCATGAATCGACTTTTGCTCACGAAGATGCGCAGATGGCCTTCGATCGCTTGCATTCTACTTGCACCATGGCGGCGCAGGTGGCGTTGAGTGCCCAAGTGAAGCAGTTGATACTCACCCACTTTAGTCCCCGCTATGCTCCCGGCAACCCGATCGGTTTGGAAGACTTGCTAGAAGCCGCTCGTGCGATTTTTCCGAATACCGAGCTAGCTCAAGATTTCTCTACTCACAACATAGCGCGT
>JAYUSV010000534.1:0-3274 GCA_043755495.1 Synechococcales cyanobacterium | reverse complement strand
GTGAACCAGTCACAAAAGCCAATGCCCAAATCCCCGGTCGGGGATATTCTACTAACACCACCTGGCGAAAGCGATCATTAGAGTCTTTGATCAATGTCTCTAAGAGCTGTTTGAGGGTTTTATACAAAGACCCAGCCAAGGGAATGGCTTGTAGCAGTTGTTCACCTAAATCTAGCAGCCACTTACCAGCAATATTTCTTGCCATTAAGCCAATTAATAAAATTGACAATAGGGGTACAGAAAAACCCACGACTAGATTTAGGACATTGACCAATAAAGGATTCAGTCCATCAAAGGGGTTAATCTGCTGGGGGATTTTGGTTAAAATGTGTACCACCCAGTTGGCGACATTGCTAGTTAGCCAGATAGTAGTGGCTAAAGGAATCACTACTATCAAGCCCGCAATCAGGTCGTTTTTTAAATTCTGGCGAAATCGCTGCAACACAAAATGTTAGCTCTCTTTCAAGGTTGTTAGATCTTCACTACTCTTTATGTTGTATAGCCTGGAGCGGATTGTTGCAAGCTAGTTAACGTTTTTGCCCGCGCAAACCGGTCAAACCTATGAAGCTGTAACCGGCTGATAGCAGCAAACTGGCTAAACTAGCTCTAATACCTGTTTTCCACATATTGGCAGTGGCGGCACTTTCCAGTTCTTTCTGCCGCCGCCGCAGGTCGCCCATGGCGCTTTCTTTGATTTTGTTCGGATCACCAGTAAGCTTTTCTAATTCAGCCTTACTGGCCTTAGCTCTAACTAGTTCCTCGCCTTGTACTTGACCGCTTTTAATCGCTTTGTCCATTTCAGCAATTTGCTGCTGTACTTGCTGCATCTTGGCTTTGTCACCAGTAATTTCCTTTACTCTTTTGTCGATCTTTGCTTCCATGGCAGTGCCTTCTTCGCGGCTCATGGTCATAGTTTTGTCTCGATCGCTGTTGCTAGTAATGGTCTGAAAAGGCACGATTATCAAAAATATCGCTCCCAAAAAGAGGGCGAAAAAAGTGATGAGTTTAGCCCATACGCTACCACTGCGACCGCTACTGTCTTTAGAAACCGATTCGATCCAATCGGCAATTAGCCAGAAAACAATCCCAACTAATGGCAGTAAGCCGCGATTAACCAGCTCTGCGCTGGCAGCAAACCACCACTTTCCGTCACCGAGTTGATATGGCAATAGAGTAAAAGCAATGTCCACGATCGTAGAGATGATCAGAACCATGCTAGCGGTTTTTAGGGCTAGGGAGGTTACTTGGGTGGTGTTCATGGGTTAATGATAGATGTGCGTTGGCTACTGGATTTCAGAGAAACTGTATTTTACCAGACTTTGATCACTGGCAATATGAACGATTGGCCAAACGAGTTACTAGGACTGTCGATCGCCGTTAGATTGATAAGCACTCATGGGTTCTCGGATTAACCGAATATAGAGGTGGCGGAAGGTGGATTTAATGACTCGGGGTAAGGCAAAGTCGATCGGCATCAGTGCTTCGGGTAGTTTCCAGTCTTTCATCAGTAAATCGGCAGGCCGTTCTAGGGGGAAGTTAATTTGGGCCAGAGTGGGCGCATAGCCTAATCGCTGCGCTACAACCGCCGTGGGCACCAAGTTGGCATCTACGTTCAACAGCTCTAACATCGCCACATCTAGGGCAAATACATTGCTAGAAGCAGCCAATACTCCCAATTCCCTGGGCTCGCCAGCGCTGGGGCCATTGCCTTCATGACCAATAATGCCATCCAAGATGGTGAGGTCAGGATCGATCGCCTTGGCTGTTTCTACTAACATCTCACCAAATTTATCAGCATCTTTACCAGCACTCATGTGCCACCAGGCTTTCATTTTGCCCGGTACACAACCAAATAGGTTTTTGACTCCTAATGTCATGGTGAGCTGCATGTGAGATTTAACTTTGGGTAGGTTAATGACCACATCGGCATTCATGGCTTCTTTGCTGAGCAATAAGTTATCAAAGTTCTCGCTTTCGGTGCTGTAGCGCTGCCCATGAAACTCCACGACTGGCAAACCGACTCTTTCCATCATGGGCAGATAACCGTTGTTTTTGGCTACGCCCATGGCACTACCAAAGGCAGGACTATCGCCAAAAAATGGTTGGCCGCCAGCTTCTTTTACTAGTTGAGCCACGCATTCTACGATCTCTGAACGGGTGACGCATTCTTTGCTGGGGCGGGCACCAGTGAGTAGGTTGGGTTTGAGCAATACTCGCTGACCGGGTTTAACGAAGGCTCTCATCCCACCTAGTGGGGCGAGAAGGGCTTCGATCGATTTTCTGAGGGCGGTTGGTTCGTAGCTGGTGGCAGCCAGTAAGCTAACGGTAAAAGTCATGGTCTAGGGGTAATAGTTTTTCTTAGTTTAGCTCTATTGCAAAGAACACCTAGGTAGGAACTTTATACAGTCCAGTAGCTCGTGGCTCTAAGATTTTTTTGCCGGTGCCGCCTTCAAAGGCTACTGCCACCGAAACTTTGCCCTCGGAGCCAAAAACATGAGTGATGTTGCCCATGCCAAACTTGGGGTGTAAAACTCGATCGCCCACCAACCATGTTTCAGTAGCCGGAGAATTTTTGGGCATTGCGCTGGGCGCAATATGCCGAAACTGTTTCCGCTTCTGATTGCTCTCCAACAACTCTGGCGGCAGCTCACCCAAAAACTGCGAAGGAATCGCTCGTTCTCGGTTGCCATAAAGTCGTCGTTCTAAAGCATAAGAAATATATAAAACCTCCTGGGCGCGAGTGATCCCTACATAGCATAGGCGACGCTCTTCTTCCAAAGAGGCTGGGTCATTAAGCGATCGATAGTTCGGAAACAAGCCTTCCTCTAGACCAACCAAAAACACCACCGGAAACTCTAGCCCCTTAGAAGAATGCAAAGTCATCATCGAGATAGCGTTGCTATCATCGAGCTTATCTAAATCAGAGCTGAGCGCCGCATTAGCCAAGAAATTTTCTAAGCTCGGCTCTTCGGTTTCTTCCTGAAACTGGGTAGCCGCATTCACTAATTCCTGGACATTTTGTAGTCTTTCGGTAGCTTCATCGTTGCCTTGATCGATCAATTCCTGACTATAACCAGAATCATTTAAAACACCAGCCAAAATTGTGCTCACCGCTTCGGTTTTGGCTGCTTCTCGCCATTTATTAATAATTTCGACAAACTGTAAAACACCCTTGTAAGAACGCCCTGCCAAAGTCTTCACCGAGGTTTCGTCATTAACTATTTCCCACAAGGGCACTCCCATTTGCTGGGCAGCATTTTGGAGATTATCGATC
>JAYUSV010000533.1:0-32128 GCA_043755495.1 Synechococcales cyanobacterium | reverse complement strand
CGAAGTAGCCGAACAGCTCGGCTGGGAATTACCTGATCACATCGTGGCACCATTGGCTTCTGGCTCTTTGTTCACCAAAATTCACAAAGGTTTCCAAGAATTCGTCAAGCTCGGTTTGGTCGATGCTAAAGATGTGCGGTTTAGTGGTGCTCAAGCTGAAGGCTGTTCACCGATCGCCAAAGCATTTGCAGATGGTCGTGATTTTGTAGTGCCAGTTAAGCCCAATACGATTGCTAAATCTTTGGCTATAGGCAACCCTGCTGATGCAATCTATGCTTTAGAAGTAGCCAGAAAAACCAACGGCAGCATCACTTCTGTTACCGATGCTGAAATTATCGAAGGCATGAAGCTTTTGGCTGAAACCGAAGGCATTTTTACCGAAACCGCCGGTGGTACTACTGTTGCAGTGCTGAAAAAGCTAGCTGAATCTGGCCAAATTAACCCCGACGAAAAAACTGTAGTCTACATTACCGGCAACGGTCTGAAGACCCAAGAAGCTATCCAGGGCTATGTGGGCGAACCGCTGACGATCGAAGCCAATATTGAAAGCTTCGAGCGGGCCTGGGAGCGCTCTCAAACTCTCGATCGCTTGGATTGGCAGCAGGTTCTGGTGTAATCTTTGCGCTAGTGCATCACCTAATATCAATACTGTTTTTTGGAATAATCAATTCATGTCCGTTAAAATTTTAGTCCCTACTACTCTGCAACCTTTTACTAACAATCAGCCGACGATCGATTGCGATGGCAGCAGCATTGCTGATTTGCTCGAACAACTAGAAGTAAAATGCCCTGGAATTAAAGCCAGACTATGTGACGAAAGTGGCCAGCCTCGACGCTTTTTGAACCTCTATGTGAACGACGAAGACATTCGCTTTTTGGAAGGTACTGCTACCGTTTTGACCGATGGTGATAAGGTCAGCATCGTACCCGCAGTAGCCGGTGGCTAGCTGAGTTTGGTCAAGTAAAAAAAGATTGTATAAACCGCAAAATCAGAGTGACTGCTCTGATTTTTTTGTCTGTTTTGCTTTGGCTTTGCGTTGTTATCATCGACTTGAGCTAATTCAGCACTGCACCGGGGAACCAATATCTTGCTCTAGATCCACCTTAGACTTACCGTGGTGTAACGCAGTTAGGATATAATATTTGACCCAGAAGCGGGTAGTTTTTTTGAGGGTGCATGGCCAACATCAGTCCGATCGATCGAGTCCGGTTAGGGGCAGCAGTATTTGCTGCCAAGGCAATCACTGCCAGTATTCGCATCTTAAAATTAGGGGCGGCCAGTGTACTGCCCGGTACTATTGCTAAAAATTTACACCCCCGCATTTTGAGTTTGCTGTCCCAGCAAATCAAACATGGGGTAATTGTAGTAGCAGGCACCAACGGTAAGACCACCACTTCATTGCTGTTACGAGCCATGCTAGAAAAAGATGGCTGGACGGTAGTACATAACGAAGCCGGGGCTAATTTAGTCAATGGACTGATTACTACCCTGCTCGATCGCACCAGTTTGACAGGCATCCTGAAAGCAGACTTCGGCATTTTAGAAGTCGATGAAAACGTGATTCCGTTGGTATTGCCAGAACTAAAACCCAAGTTTATCATGACCCTCAATCTGTTCCGCGATCAGCTCGACCGCTATGGAGAGGTAGATACCATCGTTTACAAATGGGCAAAAGCCATTGCAGCCTTACCAGCAGGCACCACATTGATTTCTAACGGCGATGACCCAGCATTAACTCACCTAGGACAGCAGCTAGTTCAGGCCGAAATTCCTAAACAAATTAAGTACTTTGGGCTAAATGAACCAGATTTATATTTAGATGAAATCCCCCATGCGGTAGATTCTATTCACTGCCCAAGCTGTGGCACAGCGCTGACCTATAAGGGCGTATATCTTTCCCATCAAGGAGACTTCGATTGTCCCAAGTGCGACTTTACCAAACAGTCTTTGTCGATCGATAGCTCCAAATGGCCACAGGTTTTGATCGGGGTCTACAACAAATACAACACCCTAGCAGCAATTACCACTGCCCAGTCGATCGGAGTCAGCACCGAAAAGATGCTGGATGTGATCAACAATTTTCAAGCGGCCTTTGGCCGGGCAGAAGAATTAGTTTATCAGGGCAAAAAAGTCCGAATTCTGCTCACCAAAAACCCAGTAGGAATGAATGAAACCATCCGCGCGGTAAATCAGGTGAAAAAAGCTGGCGGCGGCTCGGTAACGCTGATGATTTTAAACGATCGAACTCCCGATGGCACCGATGTCTCTTGGATTTGGGATGTGGATACCGAAAAATTTGTGAACCAAGGCGGCATTATTGTAGTCAGCGGCGATCGAGTTTATGATATGGCGCTGCGCTTAGAGTACAGCAAAGAACAAGTGGGTGGTGGCTGTCAATTAATTGTAGAACCAGATACGGCCAAGGCTTTAGCCCAGGCGCTGGAACTATCACCGGCCACCGAAACTCTACACATTGTTCCTACCTATTCGGCAATGCTAGAAGTACGAGAAATTCTCACTGGACGCAAAATTTTATAGTTATTATGTCTACTCAATACTCGTTAAAAATCGGCTGGCTATATCCTCAACTGATGAGTACTTATGGCGATCGAGGCAATGTCATTGCCATTCAGCAGCGCGCCCAGTGGCGGGGCATTGCGATCGAAGTAGTACCTTATGATCAAAGCACTGCTCCAGATGTATTAGACCAAGTAGATATTATTGCTGGCGGCGGTGCTCAAGATCGCCAGCAAGAAATTGTGATGCGCGATTTGGCTGGCGCTAAGACCGAGGCGATTCGCCGGAAATTAGATGCCGGTGCGCCGGGAGTCTTTACCTGTGGTTCACCCCAGTTGCTGGGTAAGTATTATGAGCCGGGACAAGGAGAACGCATTGATGGCATGGGAATTATTGATTTGGTCAGTAAACATCCCGGCATTGATGCACCGCGCTGTATTGGCAATGTGGTGTTTGAAATTACGGCTAAGCGGTTGGCAGCGGAGTTAACCGAGATGCTGGGTGGCCAGAAGCCAATTATCGTGGGCTTTGAAAACCATGGTGGTCGGACTTTTTTGGGTGCGCAGGCCGAGGCACTGGGCACGGTGATTAAGGGTTTTGGCAATAATGCCGAAGATAAAACCGAGGGTGCTTTTTATCACAATGCGATCGCTACTTATTCTCATGGGCCGTTGATTCCTAAAAATCCGTTTATTGCGGACTGGATGATCAAGACTGCAATCAAAAATAAGTATGGTGAAGATATTCAGTTGACCAAGCTGGATGATTCTTTGGCTGACCGGGCAAGGGCTACCATGCTCGATCGATTGGGAGTTAAAGGCTAGTACTTTAGCTAGCTCAAAGAAGGCAGAATCTGATTCAAGATTTCCTCATCGATCGGCTCGGTCAAGAAAGCTGTCAGCTTGCGACCCACTGCTTGCCGTAGCATTAGGGAAACATGTTTGATCGAACTCACCTCTGGATGCAGCGAAACCCGTTGTTCCGAAACATGAGTGGTAGCTGGTTCCCGCACGAAAATCCCGGCGGAAACGAAGCTAAACAGCGACAGCTTCACCACTTCTGCTGCCACGGCTCCATTTAAGCCCCGCACAATCTCCTCGTTAGCTGTGGAGAGCTTAACCCGCTGCAGCGGATTTTTGATCACCCAATTGGCAATGATATATAGCTCATGGGGTGGCGGCAGCCGATAGATGGGTGAACCCACCGCAAGAATTGATTGATAAGTTTCGATCGAGTGCGCCGTTCGCAAACTCATATCTGGCAAAATCTCGGCATCTTTAGGGGCCGCTGCCCGGAGGCGCAGCACCACTTGGGAGGGCGGAATGCGGGCAATACAGAGTTCGGAATCTTTACAGGCATACTGCATATATTCTACAAATTTAGCAAAGCCAAAGCGAATAGTTTGTAGCTCAGGAATTACTTGGCGTAGTGCCTGCTGTACCACTGAAAGATGAATTCCACCAACTAATAGCTCCGACCGACAGGTGCGGTCGTTGGCGTACCAGTGCAGGATTTCTTTGGTTTTGGTGGCAATTTCTTCGGGTGATTGAGAAGTAGGGCGTTTGATTTGGGAAATCAGGCGGGCATTGCGGGGATCGATGCCGTCTAAGGCTCTGACTACTGTGCCGCCTAAGCGCTGTCGATCGTCTTCGGTGGGGTCGGTGATGCGCACAAAATGGTCGCAGACTGCTTGGAATGTGCGATTTGCGGCATTGTCGTAGGCGCAGCCAATGACGGTTTTACCGTACTCGTGGAGTTTTTTGGCCAAGGCTGCGAAGCCGCCATCACCAGAAACTATGATGTAGACTTCGATCGAGGGACGAATATGGGCAAGATCTATAGCATCGATCGAGAGTTGAATATCAGCGGCGTTCTTTTTTTGCTCACGGGAAAAACCAAAAACTTGGATGGGGTCGATGCCCAATTCGTTAATTTCGCCGCGCATAATGCCCAATCGAGGGTCGCTCCAGTTGGCATAGGCTCGCTGCACGGCGATCTGGCCGATTTTATCGGTTTTGCGAATGCGCTGCAAAATTTCTTCTAGAGATAAGTTGGAAATGAGGTGACTAGAGAAGCTATAGCCTTTCAGCAGGTTCTCGATATCATAGAAAATGGCCGTGTTGAAACTCACTACTTTGCGCTCTTGGGCTTGCTCTTTGGTTGTCCTATTCTAGCTTAGCAGGACGATGGTAGCTTGCAGCTTGCCCAATGATTATTCAGTTTGTGTTGGATTTGGGTCTTTGTATATCTGAGCTGATTCAGGTAGAACCATCTATTTTTTTAATCACTTGGCAGATATTAATAGCTTGGATCTGCAAAGTCATGGTCGGGTCGTTGCCTGTCTTTAGTGAAAATTCTAATACCAGCAGCTCTTGGAAGGCTGCGGCTAATTGATTGGCAGTGATTTTTTGGAGGTCTTTGCGCAGAAAATACAGCCGTTTGGGGTTACCAATATCGGCTTCTTTGGCGATCGATTCATCGTTGGCTCCATTTTCGATCAAAGCTTTCACCCATAGCCAAGTACGAAACTGCCCGACCAAGGTAGCCACAATCTTGAGGGCTGGTTCATTGCGTTGAATCAAAGAATTGATCAGTTCTAAAGCTCGATCGACCTCCCCTTTCCTCAGAGCTTCAGCCAACTGCAAACTATTCTGGGTGGTGATGGCGACGAGATTTCCGACTTCCTCTACAGTTAGAGGCTGCTGGCGGCCATTGCTGTAAATACTCAGTTTATCTAGTTCGCTGTGTAATTGACGAGTGTTGTTGCCCACCGAGATGGCCAAGAGTTCGATCGCCTCCCCAGTCAGATTCACTTGCTTATCTTTGGCTACCTGCCTAACCTGCTGTTCCAATTCGGCACCCTTCCAAGCCGAGACCAGAGCAAATTCTTTAGTGGTGGCGTGTTTTTGGATGAACTTGGTGATCTTCGATCGACCATCGGGCTTATTACCACAGGTGATCACGAATACAGTGCTAGCTGGGATGGCCAGAACAGTGCGCTCTAGTTCGGCTAGCAAGCTATCATTGCTTTGGCTAAACATGCTGGTATCAGCCAGCCAGACCAGTCTTTTACCAGCACCGAAAGGTGGAGTCATGGCTTGGTTGAGGGCATCGATCACGCCTTCGGCTTTATCACCTAAAATTTTTTGGTAGTTAAAGCTTGCCCAGGCTGCCGTGACAGTCTGCTGCTGCAATTCTTTGAGAGCTTGGTTCAGTGCGAATTCATCATCACCCCAGTAGAGCAATATCGCCATGGAAATTACCTGGAAATTTTTAGAAACCTGAAGACACAAAAAAAGCAGCCGGGTGACTGCTCTTTTTGTTATATACCCCCAAGGGAATTCGAATCCCTGTTGCCTCAGTGAAAACGAGGTGTCCTAGGCCTCTAGACGATGGGGGCTGGGACGTTTGCGTGTTTGTTTTTTTGCACATTTACAACTATACGGGGGATGCCCAATCTTGTCAAGCAGATTCTTTTATTTACATTTGAGCTAGTTAGACTCTGGTGCTGAAGCCCTTTCTTTGCAAGGATTCTGTGGGTTTCGCAGCTATCGAATACTCTTAATCCTGCTGTAAACAGGAGCTGATCATGGCCATTTGACTAACAATTGTTACGAAGTGCCAAGGCTCTAATTCGCAAAAATGTAAAATTCGTGAACTTATCGGCTCCATATTTTCACATTATATTTAACATGCCTGACCCCAAAATTGCCCTGACTATCCCCCAACGCCCTCGTCGCCTGCGTCGCAACCCCAGTATTCGCAGCATGGTGCAAGAAACCAAGCTGAGCGTAGATGACTTTATCTATCCATTGTTTGTGATGGAAGGCGAAAACCAGCAAGAAGAAATCACCTCGATGCCGGGCTGCTATCGCCGCACCCTAGACCTGCTACTGGTGGAGATTGCGGAATGTTATGCGCTGGGCATCAAGGCGATCGCCCTGTTTCCAGTAGTACCCGAAGAAAAAAAAGACGACCAGGGTACTGAAAGCTATAATCCTCAAGGTTTAGCCCAACGCACCGTCGCCGCGATCAAAAAAGCCACCCCCGAGATCATGATTATTACTGATGTGGCTCTGGATCCATTTACTACCCACGGTCATGATGGGGTGATAAATGAAGCAGGGGTAATTTTGAATGACGAAACCGTGGCTATCTTAGCCAAAATGGCCGTTAGTCAAGCCGCTGCCGGCAGCGATATGGTAGCACCTTCAGACATGATGGATGGCCGGGTTGGTGCGATCCGTCAAGCTTTGGATGCCAATGGTTACGAGCATGTGAGTATTCTGGCTTATTCTGCCAAGTATGCTTCGGCTTACTATGGCCCTTTTCGCGAAGCACTGGGTTCGGCACCTAAATCTGGAGACAAGAAAACCTATCAAATGGATCCGGCGAACAGCCGAGAGGCGCTACGAGAAATTGAACTAGATATTGCTGAGGGTGCGGATATGGTAATGGTCAAACCAGCTTTGGCTTATTTAGATATTATCCATTTGGTGAAGGCCAATTGTAATGTACCGGTGGCTGCCTACAATGTAAGCGGTGAATATTCGATGATTCGGGCTGCGGGTAAAATGGGCTGGATCGATGAGAAAAAGATTATTTTGGAGACGCTGCTGAGTATGAAGCGGGCAGGAGCAGATCTGATTTTGACTTATTTTGCCAAAGAAGTTGCCATGATGCTGAGATAGCTGGCTCGCAAGCCATCGTTTGGGCAAGGTTGCGCGAACGAGTATAGAATGGACAGAGCTTTTGGAGCCAGTTTTGAATGGAACAGTTGAATAACGCTTTCACCCTTTTTCTCAGCTTATTGGTGGAAGCTATTCCCTTTTTGTTATTGGGAGTACTGCTTTCCGGCCTGCTATTGTTTTTTGTCGATGAGCGCAAGCTCGTCAAACTCGCCCCCAAAAACCCCATTCTGGGGGCTTTTGTTGGGAGCTGCATCGGATTTTTGCTACCCGTATGCGAATGCGGCAACGTGCCGGTAGCACGGCGATTGATTGTGCAGGGGGTTCCCTTGCCAGTGGCGATCGGCTTTCTATTAGCAGCACCAGTAATCAACCCAATTGTGATTTGGTCTACCTGGATTGCCTTTCGTGATCAACCCGAAATTTTGTGGCTGCGGATTATTTTTTCGCTGTTGATCGCCACTATTATTGGCTGGGTTTTTAGTATGCAAGGAGACGTAAAGTCTATATTGCAGCCAGCCGTAGCGCTAAGTATGGCCAAGCCCTTACCAGCCGAAGACCTTGAAAAGCCCACTTTGCTTCGATCGGGTAATTTTATGCTGGGCGGTGGCGAAAGCCTAGAAGCCCAAATGACTGCTAGCCTAGAGCGTAAGCCTCAGTTGTCTTTGGCAGAGCGGGGCAACTTGCTGCTCGATAACACCATGCAGGAATTTAGAGAGCTTGGCGGAATTTTGGTTTTGGGGAGTGCGCTAGCTGCCCTGATTCAGACCTTTACTCCTAGGGAATTAATCTTAGGATTAGGTCAGGGTTCGGTGTCTTCAGTTTTAGCAATGATGCTGTTGGCTGGACTGATTTCAATTTGTTCCACTGTAGATGCTTTCTTTGCTTTGTCTTTTGCTGGTGCTTTTACCAGCGGTTCGCTACTGGCCTTTTTAGTATTTGGGCCGATGTTCGATCTAAAAGGAATTGGTTTGTTGTTAACAGTATTTAAACCTAAAGCGATTTTTTATCTGTTTGCTTTAGCAGCGCAGTTAGTGTTTCTGTTGACCTTATTCGTAAACTTCAATATTAATTAAATGTTATTAATTAGTCGGATATTTAAAGGCTTAGACAAAAATTGGCTCGATGCGATCGCTGTCACCGCTTGGGGCGCAGTGCTTCTGAACTATTGGCTCAATGGATCACTGAGCATTTTGATTCACCCCAGCTATTTTTGGCTAGCAGCTTTCACTGGCTTTGCACTATTAATTATTGGCTCCATCAAAGCCTATTTATTATTTCAATATCCTCAAGCCAAATCGAGCACCGCTGGCCACATCAGTCTGCTACCGGGCAATTGGGCGATCGGCTTGTTATTAGTCACCGCGATCGCCGGGTTATTGATTAACCCACGTGTTTTCACCAGCTCCAAAGCCATCCAGGGTGGTGTGACCGAAAACAGTGCGATCACCCGCTCTCAACCCCAATCTTTTCGCAGCCAGGTCAAGCCCGAAAAACGATCACTAGTAGACTGGGTGCGCACTCTCAGCGCCTACCCCGAGCCAGATACTTACAGCGGCCAACAGGCCAACGTTAGTGGTTTTGTGGTGAATTCTGCTGAACTGGGTGGCAAGTACCTGTTACTCTCACGGTTTGTGATCACCTGTTGCGCCGCCGATGTTTATCCCGTATCTTTGACCATCAAACTACCTGCCGATCAGCAGTATAAATCTGATATCTGGTTGGCGATAACTGGCCAAATGGTCACTGAAACCTTGGATGGCAAACGCCAATTGATCTTAGTCGCCAAAAATATTAAGCCGATCGAGACTCCCCGCAACCCTTATGAATATTAGACCTCTCTCTCAACTCGATCGCGCAGCTTTAACCCTGATGGGCATTTTGATGGCCTTGACCGTCATACTATTAGCTATAGGCGATCGCAGTGCCCCTTATGTGCGGGAGTTTAGCTGGGCAAATAGACCAGTTGGTGCCGAAGACAACTCTTTTGCCCTGCGGTTTAGTCGATCGATGGATCGCCCCAATGTAGAAGCAAAAATCCAGGTTAAACCAGATCCCAGTAATTCTCAAAGTGTTTTCCAGCCGATTAGTCAGGTCTTGCCAGGGAAGATTAGCTGGTCGGGCAAAAAAATGCTCTATACCCTAAATACCCCCGTGCCCTATGGCAATTCTTATGAGCTAAGAGTACAAGATGTGACCGCCGCTAGTAACGATGGTAAGCCGATCGGTAAAGAGATTACGCCTTTTGTTCAAGTCTTTAGCACCAGAGAAAAAATGTTTGGCTATATCGGCACTGAAGGAGCCGACCGAGGCAGACTAATGATTCAGCGCATTCCTCCAACCTTAGAAAACAAAAATCTTGAGAAATTACCTACTCCAGTGGCAATTACCCCTCCAGAATATTTGGTAAAAGATTTCCGTTTTACACCAGGAGGCGAAGGGGTGTTTTTTACTGCTTTGTTAGCCATCAATGGTAATGAACTGCTCTCTCGCCAAAAAATATATCGCACCCCGATTCAAAACCCGGAACCCAAACTCGTCCTAGATAGTAATGAGTATCAAAATATTCGCTTTGAACTCTCCAACGATGGCAAAATTTTAGTTGTCCACCGAGTCGGCGTAAAAAATCCTAGTGACTTTGGCATTTGGGTAATTGATGCCCAACAAGGCACTACTCTACAACGTATTAGCCAAGGCGGAAAATTTAAAATCACCCCTGACAGCGCTTCGATCGCGGTTTCCGAAGGTCAAGGCGTAGCCCTTAAACCCTTGGTGCCAGGTACTGATAGCACTGAATTCATGGCTAAATATGGTCAGCTTTTGAGTTTTTCAGCTAATGGCGTAGCAGCGGCTTTAGAAAAATACAACGACGATTCGAGTCGTGATTTGTTCCTAGTGACTAATCAAGGAGTCGAAAAGAAACTATTAAACGTCAAAGGCGAAATCCAAGCCGCTCAGTTTGCCGCTGATGCCCGCACCCTCTATGCCATCACCGCCGAATTCCCTCAGGGTCTGTCAGAGAATGAAGACTTGGCAGACACCGGCAAATATAGCGCTCAACCTTACTTGGTATCGATCGATTTAACCACTTTCAAATCAAAATCATTGGCTAAACTGCCCCAACAGCAAGATACTGCACTCAGCCTAGCCCCTGATGGCCGATCACTACTGCTCGATCAGGTCGTAACCGGAGGCACAACCAATCAAAAAGTCTTGACTGCCACCGATGGTCAGCCGATCGAGCGAGGTATGATCTGGAGGCTAAATTTATCACAGCCAAAAGCTAAACCAGAGTTGTTGCCAATCGCCGGTTACAACCCCCGTTGGGCACCATAATTTTTTTTGCATCGCCACTTTGACAACACACAGGTTGTTAAAGTAGACTATAATTCACTTTAACAACGACTTAGTTGCTTTAGTATAGATCAAGTCCATCCTCACCATCACCTCACTGCCATGAGTTCTTCAGTTCAAAACGTCATCAACCAACCCTACAAGTACGGTTTCGTCACTGATATCGAAGCTGATAAAATCCCGCGCGGTCTGACCGAAGACACCGTGCGTTTGATCTCGGCGAAGAAAGAAGAACCGGAGTTCATGCTGAACTTCCGGCTGCGGGCTTACAAGAAATGGTTGACCATGACCGAGCCAACTTGGCCTCATGTAGAATATCCCCCGATCGATTACCAACAAATTATTTACTACTCGGCTCCTAAGCAAGCAAAGAAAAAGCTGGGCAGCCTAGATGAAGTAGATCCTATTTTGTTAGAGACTTTTGAGAAGCTGGGGATCTCATTAAATGAACAGAAGCGCTTGGCCAATGTGGCAGTAGATGCCGTGTTTGATAGTGTGTCGATCGCCACAACCTTCAAAGACAAGCTGGCCAAGGTGGGCGTGGTATTCTGTTCGATCTCGGAAGCGCTGCACGAGTACTCACATATTATTGAGAAGTACCTAGGTAGCGTGGTGCCGATCGGTGATAACTATTTTGCAGCGTTGAACTCGGCAGTGTTCAGCGATGGCTCCTTTGTGTATATCCCCGAAGGTGTGAAGTGCCCGATGGACTTGTCTACCTATTTCCGCATCAACAGCGGTGATAGTGGTCAGTTTGAGCGAACGCTGATTATTGCGGAGAAGGGTGCTAGCGTTACTTATCTAGAAGGTTGTACTGCTCCTGCTTTTGATACCAATCAGCTCCATGCGGCAGTAGTGGAATTGGTGGCTTTGGATGATGCCGATATTAAATACTCCACAGTACAGAACTGGTTTGCTGGTGACGAGAATGGCAAGGGTGGTATCTATAACTTCGTGACCAAGCGGGGGATTTGCCAAGGGGTGAACTCTAAGATTTCTTGGACTCAAGTAGAAACTGGCTCAGCGATTACTTGGAAGTATCCAAGCTGTGTGTTGATTGGTGATAACTCGGTGGGTGAATTTTACTCCGTGGCTTTGACTAACAATCTGCAACAGGCCGATACTGGCACCAAGATGATCCATGTGGGCAAAAATACCAAGAGCACGATTATCTCCAAGGGGATTTCAGCAGGTAAGTCGCGGAATAGTTATCGGGGTCTGGTGAAGATGAATCCGACGGCCAACGGGGCGCGGAATTATTCCCAGTGTGATTCGATGCTGATTGGCGATCGGGCACAGGCCAACACTTTCCCATACATTCAGGTGAACAACCAGTCGGCGCAGGTAGAGCATGAGGCTTCTACTTCTAAGATTGGCGAAGACCAGTTGTTTTTCTTTGCCCAACGGGGTATTTCCCAAGAAGACGCAATCTCGATGATGATTAGCGGTTTCTGTAAGGATGTGTTTAACCAGTTGCCTATGGAGTTTGCCGTGGAAGCCGATCGGCTTTTAAGCCTTAAACTTGAGGGTACTGTAGGCTAGGAGGCTATCCATATTAATCCATGTTAGGAGAGTAGTATGATTACTGAAGAAAAAGTTTTGGATCAGGATTTTATTTCTTCAGAGCCTGAGCTATTAGAAGAAAAATTTGAACCAGAAATTACTGAGGAAGAGCGCCCTCAATTAGATGTAAGTGGTCAAGATCGTAGATTGGTAACTCAACCCTATGACTTTATTATCAAATCATTAAAAGACCAAGTAGATGATGGCACCTTAATTTTGGCTGATAATTTTCAGCGCCGTCGAGTTTGGGATAATGCAAAGTCTAGTCGTTTGATAGAATCGTTGCTGATTAACGTACCCATTCCTGTATGCTATTTTGCTGAAATCGGTGATGCTTGCAGCGTAGTTGATGGACAACAGAGACTTACTGCAATCTATCGCTACATTAATAATGAGTTTAGTTTAAGTTCATTGAGAGTGAAAACTGACTTAAATAGAAAAAGATTTCATGAACTTAGTCCGGCAGACAAAAGAACAATTCAAAATAGATCAATTCGCTGTATTGTGATATTAAAAGAATCCGATCCGGACATACGTTTTGATGTTTTTGATAGATTGAATTCCACTTCGGTCAAATTGAATGCTCAAGAGTTGAGAAATAGTCTCTACCGAGGAGATCTGAATGAACTGATTCGAGAGCTTTCAACCGTTCCCACATTCCAGAAAATTCGAGGAGTAGACAGTATTGATAAACGGATGCAAGACTGTGAGTTGGTCTTAAGGTTTTTTGCCTTTAATTTTCAACCAGAAAAATACAAAGGAGTTTTATCACAGTTTTTAGATAACTATTTAGAACAATGGCAAAGGCTTAACCCTGATGATGCTGCTAGACACAAAGACATATTTTTACGTGTCGCTGATGATGTTAACTATGTGTTTGGAGAATATAGCTTTCGTAGATATAATCCAGAGAAAGGTCAGTGGGATAAAGTGATTAATAAATCTATTTATGATATTACTATGCTTTATTTTGCTCGAATTGAATCTAGTGTGATTAGATCGAAAAAAGAAGAGATAATTCTATCTCTCCAGAAACTTTGTTCTGATACTGAATTCGTCGCAGCTATTGGTGGTGCGACTTCTGCGACAACTCGAATACAAACTAGATTAGATAAATGGTTTGAATCAATATCTAAATTAGGAATTGAAGTCGAGAAAATTCATGTGGGGCCGCCGATGAATGAACAGTGATATTCAGTCACCAGCCCTCAAAAATTTTCAGGTTAACTTAGAGGAAGTTAAAAGAATAATGTCACTTTTTGCAGTAGGTACGAGCGATCCTAGAATAAGATTAGTCAATGAAAGTTTGTGTAGAGCTGCATTGGTTTTATTATGTAGTCATGTTGAAAATTTTTTTGAGACTTTGATAACGGACATTTTAGTATTTCACGAAGCTAATGAAACTCCAATTGATAAACTGCCAAAAAAATTAAAGGTGAGTCAGGTTTTAAAAATATCTGATTCACTAAGCTTCTCTTACCCAGGAGATAAATGGAAGCTTATCCAAACGGTTCGAGATAATAAGTTTGCAAATAATGCTGAAAAATGCAGCTCAGGTGACTTCGACCAAAATATTCAAATCAAAGGTTTTGCATCTCCAGGAAGTAAAGAGGTTGAACTTCTTTTCAGTAATGTCGGCATAGACAAAGTATGGGAAATCATTGAGGATAAATTTAGTAGTGGTAGGTTGAAGTTTGCACTAAATGGCTTCGTGACTAGGAGGCATAACATAGCACATGGAAATGCAGGAGATAAACCAACTCCAGGAGACATTGAAGCAAATGTCATAGATATGGATAGCTTAGTGAACATTTTTAATTTAATTGTTGTTGAATATTTATTGAAAAACTTTGAACCTCTCTATATTTGGGACTACAGAGTTTCTGAAGGAGAATAACTAATGTCAATTCCTGATTTTGCCAGATCGATAAGCCTAACAACCAGTGATATTTTTGGTTGGTTAAAATTATGAAAGGAATTTTAGCAGTTGTTACTATAGATAAATGGGAAGTAGTGGGAGCGATCGCCTCCACCGTAAATGCCATAGCTTCTTTGGTTGCCATCTCCTTTGTGGCCATTCAACTCAAATCCAGTAACCGCATTGCTCAGGCACAACTCATTAATGAATTAGAAAGAGATATTGCTGCCGATACTTATGTCTATGTGGCTTTGGAAAGCAAGGAATGTAAAGAACTTAAGGAATTGACTGACGAGCAGCGGATTGGGATTTTGAAATGTATCAGTTTTTTTGAGCGAGTTCATCTGATCTTGGAGACTAAAGTTGTGAATATCGAAGTAATTGATCGAACATTTGCTGGACGTTTTTTCATCCTATTCAACAACCCTAAAGTCCAGGAGATCATGAGAACCACCGAAATCAATCCCTTTATGGACTCAACCCGTGATTTGTATCACAAATGGTATGTATATCGGAAGGAGAAAGGATTACCTTTAACCGGATTTCAAGATATTATCCCCTGATGATATAATTACTATCCGGCATGAAAAATCCAACTTGAATCAACTAATAAGCTTTTAAATTATGATTAACTCTAACAGTTCAGTAATTCTCTCAGTTAAAAACCTGACCGCTGATGTGGACGGTACCCCGATACTGAAAGGACTTAATTTAGAAATTAAAGCCGGAGAAATCCACGCCATCATGGGACCAAACGGTTCCGGGAAAAGTACTTTCTCGAAGATTCTTGCCGGACACCCTGCATATACGGTGACTGGTGGTGAAGTGATTTTTCAGGGACAGAATTTGTTGGAGTTAGCTCCCGAGGATCGCGCTCGATCGGGTATCTTCTTAGCTTTTCAATACCCATTAGAAATCCCTGGAGTCAGCAATCTAGATTTCCTTCGCGTGGCTTACAATTCTCGCCAGAAGCACCAAGGCAAAGAAGAGCTAGATGCTTTTGACTTTGATGAATTGGTGCAAGAGCGGTTAGATATCGTGAAAATGAATCCAGCTTTCCTCAGCCGCAGCGTGAACGAAGGTTTCTCCGGTGGCGAAAAGAAGCGCAATGAGATCTTGCAGATGGCTCTCTTGGAACCAACTTTGGCCATCTTAGATGAAACCGATTCTGGGTTAGACATTGATGCTTTAAGAATTGTTGCTAACGGTGTAAATCAATTAGCCAATGCCAACAACTGTATGTTGGTGATCACTCACTACCAAAGATTGCTGGAATATATCGTTCCCGACTTTGTACATGTCATGGCACATGGCCAAATTATTACTAGTGGTGGCAAAGAGCTAGCGCTGGAACTAGAAGCCAAAGGCTATGACTGGATCGAAGCACCTGTTGCTGTTTAGGATTTTATTTCGTACTAACTGAACTTTTATGACTATTACTATTCCCAACCGCGATAAATACTTAGCTAAGTTGTTGACCCTTGTGGGCAAACAATCTACCACCGACTGGTTGGCGGCATTGCGCAGTCAGGCTAAAGCTTTCTTACAAGAAGAAACCATCCCCGGCAGCAAAGACGAAGAATGGCGCTTCACTAGTCTTAAAGGTTTGTTGGCGCAAGACTTTAAGCTGACGAGTGGGGCGGCGTTGACAGACCTACCATTAGTTGCCAGACAATTAGTATTTATCGATGGAATCTATGCCCCACAAATATCGCAGCTTCCTCAGGAAGCTGCGATATTTGTTGGAGAATTGCAAGAAGCGATCGAAAAATACCCTACCATCTCTGAATATCTGGGCAAGCAACCCGGAGGCGAAGAGGTCTTTACCGCCTTAAATACCAGTGGATTTAGTGATGCAGCGGTAATTTGGGTGGAAGGTGATATTGCTGAACCAATTAACTTACTATTTGTAGGCAGTGGTGCAGGCAGTATCAATCAACCTCGGGTACTGGTGGTGGCTGCCAAAAATAGCCGATCGACCATCATTGAAGAATATGTATCTAGCAACGGCATTCAGTTCACCAATTCGGTCACAGAAATCTCGGTAGCAGCGAATGCTTGTGTCAATCACATTCGCCTCCAGGAAGAAAGCCCAGAAACCTTTCACATCGGTAAAACCGCGATCTCTCAGGCTGAAGATAGTCAATATCACGGCTATGCCATTAGCCTAGGTAGCAAGCTAGCCCGTCACCATTGGGAAGTTTACCAAATGGGTAAACAAACTGATACCACTCTGAATGGCCTAGATTTAATTGCTGGTGAACAGGTGGCTGATACCCATAGCAAAATTGCTCTTAATCATCCTCATGGCCGCACTAATCAGCTCCATAAATCGGTAGTTACCGACAGAGCCCACGCCATATTCTCGGGTAAGGTGCTGGTGCCTCAGGGCGCACAGCAAACCAATGCAGCTCAACTCAGTCGCACCTTGTTACTATCGTCCAAAGCGCGGGTAGATACTAAGCCTCAGTTAGAAATCACTGCTGACGATGTGAAATGTTCTCACGGAGCCACGGTTAGTCAGTTATCTGATGATGAGCTGTTCTATTTACAAAGTCGCGGTTTGGGCATTGAAATTTCTCGGACTTTGTTGGTGAATGCTTTTGCGATCGAAGTCATTGAAAACTTACCAGTACCAGCTATCCGCGATCGATTAATCCGCGCTGTGCAAAACTTCCAGCCATAAATCCTAAAAACTTCACCCCTCAAAATCATGACAGCCATCCAAATCCCTGTTCAAACATTGAGCCTTGCCGATAAAGTCCATGCTGATTTCCCCATTCTGACCCAAAAGGTTAATGATCGACCATTGGTCTACCTCGACAGTGCCGCTACTTCCCAGAAGCCCCAAGTAGTGATCGATGCTCTGAGCGATTACTATCAGCGCTATAACTCCAACGTCCATCGAGGAGTCCACACCCTCAGTGGTCTGGCAACCGATGCCTATGAAGCAGCAAGGCAAAAGGTAGCGAAATTTGTGAACGCGGGAGATGAACGGGAAATTATTTATACCCGCAACGCCACGGAAGCAATTAACTTGGTGGCCTACAGTTGGGGCCTGGGCAACTTAAAGACTGGTGACGAAGTAATTCTCACCAAGATGGAACACCATAGTAACTTGGTACCTTGGCAGTTGGTTGCTCAGAAGACCGGTGCGGTCTTAAAATTCGTTGACTTGTCTGCAGATGAAGACTTTGATTTGGATCACTACAAATCATTGCTTTCTGACAAAACCAAACTGGTTTCGGTAGTGCATGTGTCCAATACCCTGGGCAGTGTCGCCCCAGTTAAAGAAATTGTCGCACTTGCCCATACTCAAGGTGCCAAGGTGTTGATTGATGCCTGCCAGAGTGCGCCGCACATGCCGTTGAATGTGCAGGATATGGATTGCGATTGGTTGGTGGCTTCGGGGCATAAAATGTGTGCGCCGACCGGGATAGGTTTTCTCTACGGAAAACTAGATGTGATGCGATCGATGCAGCCATTTTTTGGTGGTGGTGAAATGATTGCTGACGTGTTTTTTGATCACTCCACTTATGCTGATTTACCCCATAAATTTGAAGCTGGTACCCCGGCGATCGGCGAAGCCATTGCTTTGGGTGCGGCGATCGACTATCTCACAAATATTGGGATGGCAGAAATTCATGCCTACGAGCAAGAACTAGCGGTTTACTTATATGAGCAGTTAGCCAAGATCCCCCAGATTAGAACCTATGGTCCCAAGTCTCACCGAGCAGCCTTAGCGGCTTTCACAGCAGGTGAAGTACATCCTCATGATTTATCAACCATGTTGGATCAATCAGGAATTGCCATTCGGGCAGGGCATCATTGCACTCAGCCACTGCATCGAGAGCTGAAGGCACAGTCTACAGCACGAGCGAGCTTGTATTTCTACAACACCAAAGCTGAGATCGATCAGTTTATAGTGGCTTTACAAGAATCGATCGACTTTTTTGCAGAAATTTTCGCATAGTTTAGCAATGTCTCTACCCCCTTGGCGATCGATCATCTCTGGCGCACTCCATCGTAACCGCAGTCTCCCAGCCTCTCGCTATTTACAACTGGCCACCGTTGATCACCGAGGCCGACCGGCCAATCGCACGGTAGTTTTTCGGGGCTGGCGCGACCCAGAGAGTCAACTGCAATTCGTAACCGACGGTCGATCGGCTCTCCGAGAGGCCGCCGGAACTAGTAAAGCTGAAGAGATTGCCAATAACCCTTGGGCGGAGGTTTGCTGGTATTTCACTAAAACCCGCGAGCAGTTTCGGATTGCCGGAAAATTGCAACTTATTGATGCTCAAAGTGTTGAGTGTCAACCAGAGCGCCAAGCAGCCTGGACTCAGATGTCAGATGCTGGAAAAGTACAGTTTTATTGGCCGTTGCCAGGAGATATGAGGACGAAGGATGAAGAGTTTAGAGAACCTGAACTAACGCTGGAACCAGCGACGGATTTTTGTTTACTGTTGCTCAGTCCGGTCATGGTCGATCGATTAGAGCTGCGGGGTAATCCGCAGTCTCGATCGCGCTACTGTTTACTTGGAGATGAGTGGTCGATCGAGTTTACTAATCCTTAGCAATTTTCTGGATAGTTTTCAGTAAAATTCAACTTTACATAGTCGATTTCTTATTGCGAAGACCAAGACTCTGAAATGCTTTGCCCCAGAATCTTGCTAGCCAACATAGTTTCGGTTTGGATCATTTCTGGGGTGAGTAGATCGATAGGTTCCATATTCTGAATCTCTGCTTTCAGGTGATCGATTTCGGCTTGTAGTAGCTCAAGTACCGCTGGATCTGGATCAGTGGTTTCAGTAGATTGTTGCCAACTTCCCCACAAATAATGTGCGATCGTCCGATCGAGTGGATCCACTAAAGCTTTGCGCGCCCTGGCTAACACATCAGGTGGATATTTCCGGCGCTGTAATGCTTTCGCAAAAGCCTTTAAAACTTCTGCCTTCCCGGCATTTGGAGCAACAGCCAATACTTCATAGGGGTGAGGATCAAACATAAATATCACTCTTGGTCAGTAAGAAAATTCAAGAAGGTGGCCGCACTTTCACTTTGCAGCAAATCATACCAACGATTGGCAAAAATCCAGCGATCACTCGAATCCCAGATCATCGGGTGATGTTCATCACAAAGCCGATCGACCTCCCAATACCATTCCGAATCCCAAATTTGATCTTTAGCCAGTTGTAGTTTAGGGAAAGCCTCTCGCCAACGCGGGAAACCACCGGTATTAGGTTGCAAATAATAACAACCTTCGTAGTAAGCCATAAATTGCAGTGCAAATCTGGCCACAGCCGAGTCTGCTCGCTCTGCGGGCTGACATTGCATGGCCTGTAAAGTATTGCCCTGAAAACAAGCTAAAACTGATCTCCACCAAGGAGTATAAAGCAATGCCCAAGTTTCAGCCGGTAGCTGCACCATTCCGATGCGGGACTGAATTAAATCATAAAAGCCCGGAGAAAGTAACGCCCCATGAATTAGTAAGCCATCATTAAAAGGCAGATGTTCCCACGCCATCATTTCTCGCTGCCACTGAAGCCGTAATTCGTTACGAATATACTCATCTGGGACTTGGTCGATCAACTTAGATGGCAACTCTCGCAAGTGTTTAATGATTGTCACTGGATCGATTTCAGCGTCGTCACTTGCCGAATTGAAGCCACCGAGAATCAAAGGAGTATCTAGTTCCATATTCATACTGGCTGTCATCCAAATTGATAATAGCTCTTGCAGCCAATCTAGACGTTCAGGATAGGCCAAAAAACGATAATAAGCTGCTACCGCCCAATCGTGGAGCGTGCTATTACCACCAAATTTTAGCCAATAGTTTTGAGCTAGCTGAAAACGCCCACTCCATATTACCAATCCATTCTTAAGCTGAGGCTGAATATATTCGATTAGTATCTGCTGAATTAGATCATCTGCACCTAGCTCTTCAATGTAGCCGATACTTCTGCGCCAAGCTTCTTCTACATTATTTAATTCCAGCTTTTGCTGAATATCATTGAGCATTTGTAGTTGTTGTTGTTTAGCCTGTTGGGCACAAGCTAATTTATTATATGAAACTGAAATTTTATCAGTTAAATCACGGCTATATTGGATCGCCTCTAACCAGTTGCGATCGGCGATCGCCACCGCAGTTAAACGACGTTGACAGAAGTTTTCTAGATCATGGAAATCATTATAAATTCTTTGGTAATAATCACGAGCTGTGGTGTTTTCACCAGCCTGCTCTGCTGCCAACGCCGATTGCAACCATGCTTGAGCCTGCTGTCGATGCTGAATTTCTTGCAATAGCTGGATGCCCTGTGAGTCAACACAAAGTAGGAGAGCCTGCTGCAAAATAGTTTCAGCATGTCGAAAATCACTCGAAGTAGCAGCTTCTAAGGCATTGCTCACGCTCTGGCGACAGGCAGCGATTGCCTGATACCATTTTGGGATCTGAGGTTTGAGCCGATCGAGTAAAATTTTAACTTGCCAGCGCCGCCAAAATCTTTGCCATAAAGATGCCGGTTCCTGGCATTGTTTCGTTAGTTTTTCAGTCAATGAAATCGCTTGTTGGTAATAGCCCTGTTGGGCTAACTTTTCAGCAGCAATCACCCGATCGAGCAAGGCATAGCCCCATAACCCTAGGAAATGGGAAGTTAGTAAAAAATTGAGTAGTCGATCAACCATACTTACCGTTTTCATAGTGGCTTGTTCATCTCTGTAACCCAGTGTTGATGACTGCTGCCGGTGAACTTTCTGCAATCCACTCGTTAGCTTCCAGTTGCAATCCATACCAAATTTCTTCGGCAGTAATCAGATCGCCTGCTCGTAGAACAGTCATCAATTTAAGCTGCTGATTCTCCATTACTAGTGCTTTAGCAGGCTTCTGTTGGCGGGCATTATAGATGGCAATTTCGCTATAGCGAAGTCGCATTACCCATTCTGGCAGAGTTTGACATTCCCGCGAAGCTTCTTCACATCTCGCTTCCATGCCAGAAAAATCTTCTTTTTGGAGAGCTTCCCGCAGCTTGCGGCTGATGGACATTAAGCGCTCAATTTGAGCCGAATCTAACAAAAATCCATAGAAATTAATTAAATAATCACAAAACCATATCCAGTTATCGGCATTCCGTCGATCGGCATCGGAGTTGCGCTTGAGTTTGGCGATCGCCTCTTCTGCTTTTCTGTATAGATCTGGTCGCTCTTTGCCAGTTAGGGGATCAATAGTCTGGTTGGCTGCCTCCACGATTGGGGCAATCTGACGATGGATCTCCTGAATTTCAGCTTTATCTAGCTGCTTTTCATTAGACTCTTGAATAATTTCGGCAATCTGGCGATAAATTTTTTCATCAGCGCGTCCTCGTGAAAAAGAACTACTTACTCGCACGCTAGGATCTTGGCGGAGAAAGGCCGAAAACTGCAAGCTGCTGGTTTGCTCATCTAACTCCAGAGCCACTGTTATCTCCGTACCTTTGGGGTAAGGCTTGGGCAAAGATAACCACATATCACCGACCGGTTCATCAATTTGATTGCTTTCATCCCGATTGAAAAAAGCAAAGTGAATTAAGGGCTGGTCATCGGCCACTGTGTGAAAAGTTTGCATACTACTGTGGGGCAAGGTGTCCCCGCGCATAATCACCTTACTTAATCCATCAACAAGTTTAATGTAGTAGTCACGAGAAACTGTACAGACTTTTTCAGTCAGACCCGCTGCCACGATCGCCGCACCTTCGGCAATGGCATACATTGGTCGGGGATGAATCACCACCCGCTCGGCTCCAAAAACTTCGCGTAAGTGTTGCTGAACTAGCGGGATCTGAGAAGAACCACCCACCAGCAACACCGCATCTACCATCTCGATCGCACAGTCGGCGCAGTTCATAGCCTCATGGCAAATTTTAATGGTTTTGTGAATGTAGGGTAGCAACAGTTCATTGAATTTTTCAACGGTTAATTCCACGTCCAAATAGATCGGCATTCCGATCGGGTCAAATAAAGGAGTGGCAGGTACTACTCTGACCGACGGAGCATTGCTGAGCGCAATTTTGGCTCGTTCTACAGCAGCTTTCAGGTCTACGGCAAAGCGCATTTGCATATCGCTACTCATAGCTGCAATAATTTCTCGTAAATCTGGTAGACCTTCTGTAATGGCCATTTGATCGATCGACCAGTCGGCTAACTGCTGGTCAATGTTTTCACCTCCCAGCCATAGATCTCCAGCTTTACCTAATTCGGCAAACCAATTGCCACTGGAAGTAATTATTGAAGCATCAAAAGTACCACCACCAAAATCATAGACCAAAATAGTCTGCACTTCACTGTCAGCACCGGGCTTAAATCCGTAAGAAACAGCGGCAGCAGTGGGTTCGGCTAACAATTCACGGGGCTGAATCCCAGCCTTAAGCGCAGCCATTTTAGTAGCATGACGCTGTCGATCATTGAAATAAGCTGGAACTGTAATCACTGCTTCAGTAATTGGGGTATTTTGTCCATGCTGTTGCTGAAATTCGTTGGCATTGGTAATTACTTTTTTTAAAATTTCGGCAGCAATGTCTTCGGGAGCAAATTCTTGATCGGCTAAATGCACCACCAAGCTGTTTTCGGTGCCATGATGAGCCTCGCTGATTTTGTAAGCGCTGTGTTGTATTTGAATTCGAACAGCAGTATCACCAATTCCTCGTCCGATCAATCTTTTAATTGTGGTAACGACATTTTGTGGATCGGCACGAAGCTGATTTTGAGCAATCTGTCCGGCGACCATTGCACCACCTTGCCAAGCTACGATCGAAGGAGTTAAATGTCGATCGGGTGGTTTATTGTCGGCAGCAGTTACTATTAAAAGTTCACCGAAGCGAAAAGCCGCTACGGAATTGGTGGTGCCCAGATCGATGCCAACTACGCTGCCCATAAAAATTTCTCCCGTAAAGTATTGATCAATTTCGCCTGAATTAACTCGTCTTAAAATGACCTATTGGCTAGGCTAGCATATTATTATACAATCACCAACTCATCTAGATTAGCGATCAACGGCGCTGTATTTCAATTAGAATATTGGGCAACAATCTGCTTTTTCTGCCATGTTTGATCTGCTCGCTTCTGGTATTGCCAACGAATGGCTGCAAACCAACAAAATTTTGCCCATCAAATATGATCCGGTGCCGATCGTCAGTACCTGGCAGGGCTTACCCTTACTAAATCCACCCCTGGCGGCTGACCTACCCATGCAAAAAGCGATCGATCAGTACTTGGTTAGTCTCAAAGCCATGGGACTAAACCCAGCTCAGCAAGGTATTTGGCTCCAGACTGACAGTGTTCCTTTGGTCAACCAGCAATCCAGAATTCCGTTGCCCGCCGCTTCGCTTACTAAAAGCGCTACCACCCTCGCCGCCCTCAAAACCTGGGGATTCGACAAAAAATTTGATACCAATATTGCCAAGCTTCCCGATAGCAAAATTCAGGGCGATACCTTGGTTGGCGATCTGATCATCCAAGGAGCCGGAGATCCCCTCTTTGTGTGGGAAGATGCCCAGGCTTTAGCGCATACCTTGAATAAAATGGGGATCAAACAAGTTAGTGGCAACCTCCAAATCGTGGGGAACTTTGCCATGAACTATCAGCGCGATCCTGCAAAAGCTGGAGAGTTCCTCAAACAGGGTCTCAGTGGTGCCACTCTTGCCCAGAGTCTGACTGCTGAGCAGCTTAAAGATGTAAATGTAATCCAATCTCAAACCAAAAAACTAGCCAGTCTCGGCAAGTTTCAGGTCAAAATTGCTGGCTCTGTGTTGGCGACAACAGATCTGCCCCAGAACGCTGAAGTGATTATTAAACACCGATCGCTGCCGTTGCCAGATATCATCCGTGAAATGAACATTTACAGTAATAATGAGATCGCCCAGATGCTGGCAGACAGCGTGGGTGGACATGAGCAAGTAATGGAGATCACAGCTAATGCTGCCGAATTTACCCCTGGTGAAATTCAGCTTGTAAATGGCTCAGGACTTGGGGTACAAAACCAAATCGCTCCCCACGCCGCCAGCCAAATCTTTCGGGCTATTCATCGGTTGGCCAAGCCCCAAAACCTCACTGTTGCCGACCTGTTTCCAGCATCTGGCACCGATTCTAAAGGCAGCATGTTAGATCGAAAAATGCCAGTGGGCACCACGGTGAAGACTGGCACCTTAAATGAAGTGAGCGCTTTGACCGGTGCCTTGCCAACTCGCGATCGGGGGTTGGTATGGTTTACAATTATTAATCGCGGCACCCAAATTCCGCAGTTACGTCAACAACAAGATCGACTATTACAAACTTTACAAGCCAATTGGGGACAGCCAACCGTTTCACCCTGGGGCATTGCCCGCCATAATATGAGTCCCGCTTACCTAGGCGATCCAGAACGCAACGAAATTACGGTAAATATGCCCCGCTGAACAATCTTGACCATAACAGCCTTTGACCAACCTCATACCGGGATAGCATCATTACATGACTTCGCTCACCATCTTAGACAACGTTGATGAACTAAATCAAAAAGCCCTAGCTACTCTTGCTCGATCGATCACTGTTTCTCAAGGGCGCTTTGCCTTAATGTTGGTGCGCTGTAACTACACAGCGCTGCGTCATCGTCTAGCTCAGCAGATTAAAGTAAGCTGTCCGGTGCAAATTCAAGAATTAACTTTGCCGCGTAGCCCTAATAATTTATGGCAGCCCCTAGCTAATGCTACCGCCCACCAAAAACAACGAGCTTTGATGGTTTATGGGCTAGAAGACGTAGAAAATTTAGCAGAATTGCTAAAGAATTTAGAAGCCGATCAAGGTGAGTTGAGTGGACGTTGCCAAATGCCAGTGGTTTTGTGGTTGACCGAAGATTCTTTAAGCATGTTAGTAAAGTTAGCCCCTGGTCTGTACGCCAGTACGATTACTGCTATTACGCTGCGGGCTAGTGCCACCGAGTTAGATGTGTTGTGGCGAGAATCTTCCGATCGACTGTTTGCTGATTTGCTCGATCGAGGAGTGGAGCACTTTGTCTCCAATGAAGACATCCTCTTTTGTGAACAGTCCAGAGTCCGACGGGAACTACAGGCTGCCACCAGGGATCTCAAAAACTCTGGTACTCTGCCTTCAGCTCTGATTGCCACTTGGCAGTTTATTTTAGGACGAGATGAAGATCGCAAAAAAAACGTGGGCGAGGCATTAGTTCGCTACCAAAAGAGTCTGAATATTTGGGAGCAGTTGCAAAATCAGACGGTAAATGGTGATCTGCAATCTTTTACCATCAACTGCTTGCAGTTGCGTTGGGCTTTGGTGAAGCTACATATGGGACAATGCTACTATCAACAGTCTCTGATGGCTGGTTCCGTTGGGCACCCGAACCTACAACTAGCCAAAGATACCTTCTTAGCCGTGGTACGAATTTTTGCTCGCCAACAGCGCTTTGAACTGTGCTGGCAGGTAATGAATTTAGCCGGTAAGACTCTCTGCGCTTTAGGCCAGTGGTTAGAATTAGAAAATATCGCCAACGCAGTTCTCAGTGAAGAAGGAGTGGAAGAACTACCCTTAAATCAGGCACAAGCCTACGGGTTTTTAGCTGAGATTGCCCTTCATTACAGTGACTTTGAACGCGCCTTAGAACAGGCGAACCTTGCTCTGGAGCTATCACAAGCTGCTGCTGAACCAGCTACTTTGTCTGATAACTCGGTAGGAGCTGCTCGCTATTTATTGCAAATCGCCAAAGTCGAAGCCAGATCTCGTAACTTCTCGGGTGCTTTAGAAAAACTTGAAAAGGCTCAGTCGATGGTAGAAATTGAGTCTGACCTTCAGCTTTATCTAGATATTAAACAAGAGCTGCGCTTGCTTTTTTACCATACCGGCCAGTTTTGGGAATCTTTTCAAGTTAAGCAGCAGCAGCAGATTCTCCGCTACGAAAAAGGTCTGTCGGCGTTTGTGGGCAACGCTGCTGCTCAAGAAAAATTGGCAGATATTTCTACTATTGGTCGAGAAGAAGATGTCTCTGTCTTGGTTGATAAGTTTAGCAGTGACCAAAAACTAGTAGTGCTACATGGCGATGATGGTATCGGGAAGAGCTGTTTATTAGAATGCGGGGTGATTCCGGCATTACAGCGAATCAAGATTGATCAGCGTTCAGTGGTGATGGCCTTCCAAAAAAACTACGAAGACTGGCGCACCGCACTGTTAGAGAGCATTTTGCAAGCCAGTGGTAGACCAGTGGTGCCGGGGGTAGCCACCGTAGATATCATCCAGCAAGAACTAGTTATTAATATCCAGAGTAATATTTGCACCATATTAATGTTCGATCGATTTGAAGAATTTTTCTTAGCTGTGCCAGATATAGTTGTTAGACAAGAGTTTTTCCTGTTTTTCCGAGAATGTTTAGCAATGCCCCAAGTAAAAGTTTGCATTGTCATGCGCCAAGAAAATCTCCACCAGCTTCTAGAATTTGAGCAGTTTGGCGATTTGAGCATGATTGGTAACAATATTTTAGATCGTCAGTGGCGTTACCACTTAAGAAATCTTAGTTTAGAGCAAGCCCGTACCACAATTGATCGAGTGACTGGCAACTGTCGTTATTATTTAGAGCCAGCTTTATCTCAACAGCTAGTACAAGATTTAGCCAGTAGTAATGGTGAAATTTCACCATTAAAATTACAAATAATCGGGGCTCAGTTGCAGAACGAAAATGTGCGCACCATGGGGCAGTATCTTCAGCTCAGTAGCCAGCCCCAGCAATATTTGATGGAAAAAGCTTTAGATGAAGCAATTCGTGACTGTGGTCGGGAAAACTATGCTGCGGTGATCAATGTCCTTAATCTGTTGATCGATGTACGGGGGCAACGGCTCGACCGTTCTTTTTCCCAGCTATTACCAGCTACTCAGTACTTACCACCTACCCCCCAGCGATATTCTTCCACATCTCACCATAATAATCACTATGCGCAGTTGTTACTATTATTAAATATTTTGGCGGGATCTGGTTTGGTTTCTTGTACCAAGTGTGAACCAGAAAATCGCTACCAGCTACTTCATAGTAGCCTAGTCGAAAAAATCCAAGCTTGCCATACCAGTAGTTTAGTGCCTGAAGCTAAACCGACTACTCCCCGGCTTAAAAATATCCGATCTAGTACCCGTCAGGTTTGGCAGAATATCTTGCAAATGTTTACACCTCTGGCTTATCGTTTGAGGTCACGCTTCCGGGGCTGGGATAAAAAAATTGAGGCTCCCGACCGTTATACTCTGACGGGTAAAAAATCCTCTTAAAGAAACACAACTTAAGCAAATTTGATTCCCACCTGTCTGGAAATCTTATGTACAATGGAAACCGACTTACTCTAATTGCCCCAATGGATGCCTTTACCCCCGATCCACCAGCTTGGACAGAAACCGCAACTCATGCTCACACTTTTGCTTGTCCTCAGTGTGGCGCTAGTGAAAAAGAAGCCCAACTTGTGTGGGTAAACCGTTTTGCTCCGGTTTCTACCGAAGAGCGCCGCCGTAAATGGCAAGAATTTTACCAATGTAGTTGCAGCAAAGTTTGGTGGGGCTGGAGTAACGATCGACCACCCAACGAGTTCGCCGATCGCAAGAAGTCTGGCGATGACGATCAAGATATTTTTTTGGGATATTTTTAGGGAAATGCCATGCAGTGGGAAGAAATTGTGGGGAGCTGGGTCTATTTGCCCAGATCGCCAAGAGCGATCATCCATTTTTTAGGTGGGGCTTTTGTGGCCACCGCGCCACAGATCACCTATAAATTATTGTTAGAAGATCTGGCACAGCAGGGTTATGGAATCATTGCTACACCGTTTTTTAATACTTTCGATCACTATGCTATTACTGATGAGGTCTATCGCAGTTTTGAGCGAGTATTAGCGCGCTTGCCTCGATCGATCAGTGGTTTACCTATTTATGGGGTGGGTCATAGTATGGGTTGCAAGGTGCATCTATTGTTATGTAGTCAGTACGATGTGCAGCGGGACGGCAACATCTTTATTGCTTTTAATAATTTTTCAGCCCGAGATTCGGTGCCTTTGTTGAACCAAATACCCAGTGAGTTCGGGGTAGAGTTTGCACCCGATCCAGCTAAAACGTTGGACTTGATTGATCGCAATTATAATGTTGATCGCAATTTAATTGTGAAGTTCCGAGACGATAATATTGATCAATCGTACACTTTAGAAAAACTATTAAAGCCTTTATTTCCTGGTATGGTAAAGCTACAAATGATGAGCGGCAACCATCTCACGCCGTTAGGGCAAGATGTACCCTGGCAAGTGGGTGCGACTTTCACTCCTTTAGATGCGATCAGTCAATGGTTTAAACAAGAAATATATCGTGATCTGAATAATCTCAAACGTGAGATGCAGCGCTGGTTAGCATTTTGAAGCTTTAAGGGGTACCAGTTTTAGGCGGGACACTGCTGCACTTGCCCTCATCCCAGCCCTCTATTGCGACAGTTTTGCCCGAACCCGAATACTCCGAATATGGCACCCCCGAATCTACAGTAATTAAGCGCTCTCCTGGCTTTCCTTATAATCAACCAGGAGTTACTCCCAATCGACGTTTTGGAAAGTCTGACCGAGAGTTTTATCCTCAACGCCCAGATTTGGGTACGGCCTCGGTTTCTGTGGGCTTTAAAAATGGCACCATCAACCCAGCGATTGGCTACCGCTTTGGCGGTACCCCGATCGGGATTGAAGTGGGCGCTGTGTTCAACCAAGACTCTTTGCCCTCTGGGGCATTAAATGAGTTTTCAAACCCCGTCTCTGCAAACAGGGACGGGTTTTACAGTTTTACGGGTACCAATAACCTTTTGCAACTAAATTTACTTGGCCACCGACAGAGACCGAAGTATCATCAGCTTGTAAATATAACAATGAAGGCCGATCAATTGCGTATCCCTGCTCTACTCGTAGATCAATAGATTTTTGACCCTCATAGCTATGTTGTACCAAATAAGCTGCTAAACAACCATTGGCACTGCCAGTAGCCGGATCTTCTGGGATACCTAGGGCGTGAGTGAAAACTCGCACATGGAGGTGATTTTCTTCATAGAGTGTGTGGGGACAAAAAATTAGAATATTTTGGGCTGGTAACTTATCAATTAACTGGTAGTATTTCGTCAGTTCTAATTTGGCCTTCTGCACAGCAGCTAAAGTCTTCAGCGGCACAATAATAAATGGTAAGCCGGTAGAAACCTGTTCGATCGGATATTTCAAATCAATATCAGCAACATCAATACCTAAGACTGCTGCTAAATCAGTGGCTACCAAAGTACCCAAAAATTCTGGCGGACGCTGTTCCATCCACACCACAGAGGTCTGGTTAGTATCAGTAAAACGCACCGGAATCTGACCAGCCTTGTAGCTCAAAGTTATAGTTATCAAGTTTGGATGCAGGTGTCTTAGCACCCAGGCCGTGCCCAAAGTAGGATGACCAGCAAAAGGCAATTCTACGGCTGGAGTGAAAATCTTGACTGGGTAAACCTGGTTTTGGGGAGCACCAGTCACAAAAGTACTTTCCGAAAAATTGATCTCACGGGCGATTGCCTGCATTTGTTCCAAATTCAACCCTTCAGCATTAGGGAATACCGCTAACTGATTCCCCGTATATTTGCCCACAGCAAATACATCTACAATATAAAAATCCAGCTCTCGCACTATCTGACCCCTTAATTTTTTAGCTCTTCTTGCAAAATTCGATCAAAATTTTGATCTAGCTTGCTGGTCTGAACATTGGTTTCGATGCCGTAGCCCAAACTTGTCCAGGTTGGCGAGAGTTTTTTACGTACCACAGCAACGTTGCCATCTTGTAGTTCCTTCGCAATATCCATCTTCCAGAATTTTTTATCGCTTAACCAAGCATGAACTGCCTTGTCTTGCTCTACTGGTGCAAAGCTGTAATGGCATTTCCACATAAAGCAAATTTTCTTCCCCTGATATCTCTCAGCAATATCATACCAAGTGGTGTTAATTGTCTGATAACGGCCAGCCGCAGTACTGCAATTACCTTTGTTTGGGCCAGCGTTGATGGTTATACATTTACTGGGATGTTTATCGAGTTTTGTGGCTCTGCTGCCCCCATAAATTAACGAATAGGGCTGAGAATCGTTGGCCTCACTGGTAGAGATCATTCGCATTAGTGATCGAATATAGGGATCACCTCCCTTCATGACCAGTGGGGGAATTTTAGCAGCAGATTTGGGATCTTCGATCGCGGTTTCGATCGAGTGTTGATAAAGACTGTAACCAAAAATGCCACAGACAACGACGATGCCAGCACCAACAAATTTCAGGGATTGTTGGTGCTCTTGGCAGGTATCTGTAAACTGCTTAAACATTAGCAAACATGGTTGGCCAGTCTTTACCGATGGCCGTAGATTGGCAGACAATTTCTACAATCTTATTCACGGCTGAGGGCTGTGACAAAGATTCCACACACACCTCGGCCACTTTTTGACGGGGAATGCTACCTTCAAATAGGGTGTCAGCTTTAGACATCACCAATGTGCCAGATGCCTCATCATTTTTGAGACCCCCCGGACGGACGATCGTGTAATTAAGTCCGCTAGCTCGCAGGTAATTTTCGCCCTGCTGCTTCCAATACAAAATCAACCAAAACAAATTAAGCGGGTGAAAGAACTTCGAGACACAGAGTGAAGTGACGATCGAAAAATGCTGAATATCTTTGGCTTGGGCAGCATCTACCAGATTTTTGGTGCCAATATAATCTACTTGATAAGGCCCAGTTGGGTCTAAACTAGGGCGAGCACCAGTGGCACAAATAATTTTGCTGCAATCACCGATTGCTTGCATCAAGGTCTCCACATTCCCCACATCACCAGTGACCAGTTCCACCAATTCATTCCCGACTGGCCAAATTTCTCTAGCTTTGTTAATATCTCTAACCAGTGCACGCACCGGAATTTGACGCTGACAGAGTTCGGCTACGATTCGTTGCCCGGTGGCACCAGTAGCGCCTGCTACAAATACTTTCATCAAGGGTATATTAAGATATGTATACTTAACATCTTACCAGTGTCTTTCTGGTTCAACTAAATAAATCTTGCCAAAATGTTCTTAACCCGCTCTCTAAATGGCTTTAGTGATAGCTATCACAGTTTTCTTTTCAATCTCAGGAGAAAATATCCGGTAGCTGCCGTCTCTCTTCTGTAATAGCTAACAGCAGTGACACTAAAAATCAAGGAATCCAGTTCAATGCAAGCGAGATTATTGGAGCAGCCGATGTTGGAGAGAGAGGGGTTAGAAACAGTGTGTTCATTGACAAAACCTGAACCAAACTCCGTCCAGCAAGCAGAATTAGCCGGTGAAGAATTGACTAAAACTCGTTTTGCCAACAGTTTTGCCGATCAAATGGCAATGAATGCTGATGTCAACACGGTGGCGCAGTATCTTGACAAGCATCAAGATTGGTTTATTCGCTGTGCCCAGCCTATGCAAGTAGGAGCTTTGGGTCAGAATGGTTATGAAATCACGATCGGGCGCTTTAATTCTTTCGGCTACGTGGTAGAACCTAAAGTAGGTCTGGAGCTGTTGCCTCATAAAGCCTATTGCTATCCAATTAAAACTATTGATATTCCCGATTATCAGCCGCCTGGCTACGAAGTGGATTTCAGAGCTGAAATGCGCCTGGTAGAGGTGATCAAAGATAATCAACTGTTCACCCAAGTAGACTGGACACTAGACTTGGCCGTGTATCTTCAGTTTCCCAAGTTTATTCACAAGTTACCCCAGTCAGTAATTCAAAAAACTGGCGACAAGCTATTGCAACAAATTGTTAAACAGGTTTCTAAACGGCTGACAATCAAGGTACAAAAAGACTTTCATGGTGCGGCTGGCCTGCCGATGCCCAAGTAAATAATCCCGATTGCTAAAATTAGCTGAATTCCAGAAGTTCCTTGTCTGTACGATGGGGAATTTTCTATACAGATGACGCGATCATGACTAAAATAGAAGTAAATAGTCGGCGTGTAATTATGTCAAGTAACAACCGGGGCGCTTTAGTAGTCGGAATAATTGTGGGTACTGCCATTGGCACCGTAGCTGGCCTTTTGGTTGCCCC